>JAUXEA010000114.1 GCA_030620695.1 Candidatus Aenigmatarchaeota archaeon
CTTGATTCAATCCTGGAGCAAACTTATTCTGCAAAGAACATTTATATTCTTGATGATGTTTCAACAGACAATACAAAAGAAGTATGCGAGGAGTTAAGCAAGAATTATGTTGATGTCAAGCATATACGAAGAGAAATTAAACAAGGCAAAGCAGGAAATATTAATTCATTGATTCAGGAAAAAAATAAAGAATTAGGAGATTATGTTTTGGTGGTTGATGGGGATGTAAGATTAAAAGAAGATTGCTTAGAAGAACTTGTAAAAAGTTCAGATAATGCTGCAGTAATCACAGGTTTTGGTTATACAAAAAAACCAAGTTCATATATGGCAAAAATGCTTTATGAAGGAGAGTCATGGATAAATTCTGTTTTTAGTTTTAGGAAAAAAGCACAGGCAATAAGAAATGGGGTGTTTGTTGTGTGCGGGGCATTAAGTTTATACAAAAAAGAAGTTCTTCAAAAATTTCCTATTCCAGAAAGAACATTAACTGAAGACACAGATTACACATGGCTTCTTCAGGAAAATGGCTTGAAAATTCTTTACAATGACAAAGCCCAGGCAGAAGGAAATAACCCAAACACTCTTATAGATTATTGGAAAAGATACACAAGATGGTTTTCAGGGACTTTTCAAAATCTTTATGTTCATGGATTTAAAGACCTTAAAAAATCAAAGGGGTTGCTTTATTCAACAATAATCCCCGGAGTTTTAGAATCAGTTCCATATTCTATTGCTTTTTCTTCTCTTCCTGCTATGGCTTATCCTTACCCAGACTTTGCTGTGGGATTGCTTGCTGCGGATTTTATTTTAACAATACCATTTTTACACAAACACCCAAAAGGGTTTTTACATGCAGTAAATCATTTGCCTGACATTTATGCATTTAAATATTTTGGAAGTCTTGCTGCCTTGTATGCCGGAACAAAAACAAGTTTTGAAAAAATCATGGGAAAACAAAATTCATGGAAAAATGACTGGACAAGCAGCAGCAGTGTTATTATAAAACCAAAAAAATTAAGTAAAAAAATCATGGAAAAAAAATTAAATGATTTTTTTGATTTAGAGATAGGATGGACAAATTTAGGGGAAGAACCCTGGAGCAAAGAAAATTTTATG
>JAUXEA010000063.1 GCA_030620695.1 Candidatus Aenigmatarchaeota archaeon
TAATTTGTTTAATTTATGTTTTTCTTTTCAAGTATTTTAATAAATAAAAGATTCTTAATAGCCAATTACATAATTTTCGCTTAAGCCTTCCTACTTTTTTTCTGAAAGAAAAAAAGAGGCACCGTCGGAACGACGAGTGTTTCATTAATTTAATAAATAAAAGGCTTAATCATGCAAAGAGCAACAATAATTGCAACTGGAGAATTTTTCTATATATAAATTAATTGTTAATTATGGTAGAACTATCTGAAGAAGCACAGAGTTTATTGTTAAAAGTCCAGACCCAAAACCAGCAATTACAGGAGTTAATTGCACAAAAACAGAGTTTCGAGATGCATAAGCAGGAAATAGAGGAAGCAATGAAGGAAATAGAAAACAAGGAAGAAGTTTACAAGGAACTTGCGGGAGTACTAATAAAGACAGATAAAAAGAATATCCAGCAGGAACTTGAAGAAGAAAAAGAAATGATTTCCGTCAGGAGAGAACAGATTGAGAACAGGGAAAAACAATTAAAAACAGAACTGGAAGATGACCAGAAAAAACTAATGGGTTTTGTTCAAAGTAGTGGATTACATGATCAGGTTTCCGAAAAATAAAAAGATCATTATAATAACCCACCACAATGCGGACATTGACGCAATTACCTCCTCAACAGCTCTTTTATTTGGGTTTGGACAAAAAGATATCAGAGCAAGAATAGGGGTCGCAAATTCTGTGGCAAAACAGGCAAGGTCTATATTAGATTATGCAAATATTAGAGTGGATATAAATCCTGATTTAGAAAACTATGATGTAATCTTTGTGCTGGATGTAGCTGTTCCAGAACAATTATATCCAATGAAAATCCCTGAAAATAAAGAAGTCATTGTTATAGACCATCATGAAAACACAAAAATCAGGGGAACTGAAGAACTTATAAGCCCGAGAAGAAAAGCAACCTGTGAATTGGTTTTGAAAGTGTTAAAGGATAATAATGTGAAAATTACAAGAAAAATTGCCAATCTTTTACTTGCAGGAATAATTTCTGATACAAATCATTTTAAATTTGCTGACAAAGTAACATTCAAACTTGCTGCAGAACTCCTGAATTACAAAGCGGATTTAAGTTTTGTTTTTGATTTAATTCATAATCCCCCGGAATTTTCTGAGAGGCTTGCAAAACTGAAAGGTGTAAGGGATTTGGATATTTACAGGGTCAAAAATTATTTAATTGTGTTCTCAGAAGTGGGGGAATTTGAGGCTGCAATTGCCAGGGGAATAATCGCTCTTGGAGCAGATATTGGAATTGTTTTTACAGAGAAAGAACGGGAATTAAGAGTTTCTGCAAGAGCAAATTCCAGGATTGTAAAAACTGAAAACCTGAATCTTGGCCAGGAAATTTTCTCAAAGATTAACCAGATTGTTTCGGGAAGTGGTGGAGGACATGATGCAGCAGGCTCTTTAAATACTCCGGATAAAGATAAAAAAGATGAAATCAAGAAATTTATTTTAGAGAGACTTGAGGAGAAATTGGGAGAATTAAAGAGAATATAAGAGAAGAAATAAAAATTAAACAAATTAATTTATAGCCCCGTAGTGTAGTGGCCAATCTTTGCGTTAGCGTACTTTCCGTTAACGCTTTTGCACGTTTACCTGTGCAAAAGGGTTATGCATATAGGACTCTGGATCCTGTGACCGCGGTTCGAATCCGCGCGGGGCTATATTTATTTTTTATATATTAGTAATAATATGGTATATCTCTCAGACAGAGCCAGAATTAATTTGGATTATGCAGAGGGGGAACTATATTTATTTAATGATGCAAAAATACCAAAAATCTTTGAAGAACCCCTTATTTTGAAAAAAGATGGTCCTATAGAAGGTTGTTCTTCAGGAGTTAGGTCAGCAATAATAGAATATCCAAAAGAATCCGGAGTATATTATAAATTAAAAGGTTGTTCTCCTGAAGAAGGATATTTAGGTTCAGAACCTTTTGGAGCAATGTCTGAAAAAAAATGCAACAATGAATTATATTTTAATGGAAAAATTTGGGATGTTTATGAAGATGATAATTTAACAGGACCTTTGGAACCAATAGGCTATTTTAAATATACTAAACCTGTAAACAATGTATTCTGCGCTATACTAAAATGTACTGGAGACACAAGATACCCGGAACTAAAAAAAAGAATTTTGGAATTACCAGAAGAACAACCAGAATTGGGGGAGGATTGTCTTAATAATCTTATTTTAGAAATTTCTGCATGGATGGGATATAATCAACGAGTATTGAAAAAATTAAAAATTGTCCCGGGAAAAGATACTTTGGATATAAATAATTATGTGGTTCATGATGTGGGTGGAGGGTTTGGTATAGCAAGAATAGATTTTGCTTCTGCTTTACCTGGAGATAATTTATCTAAAAAGGATTTTGATTTAGAGATGATTGAAGATATTTCAAGTAATTTTTGTTTTGCCGGGGCTGGAAAAGAGTTTCAAATACCTCTCAAAGCTATTGATAGAGGTTTTTATAATGGAAAAAAGTTGGTTTTCAAAATAGGGGCTGTTGAGAAAAAAACAGAAGACAAAAATAGTATAACTTTATATATAGATAAATCCAGACTTGATTTTGTTGATAAAACAAAAGAAAATTATGAAAAATATTTAGAAGGAAATATAATTCCAAAACCAGTTAATTGGGACATTATTTTCAGTTAATTAAATTATAATCACCAAAAAGGGTTTATTATCTGATTTTCACTTCTGCATCAAAAATTTTTGAAAGCAATACTTCCAATTTTTTTAGCTCTTCTTTCTCATCAATTTCTTTTTCTGATTCCAATTCTTTTTTATTTTCTTTTAACTGTTGCATTTGATTATTCAGTTTTTCAAGTTTATTTTCTGGTTTTTCAATGTTTATTTCCTCCCTCAGATTTCCGATTTTTTTAGAATTTTCTCCATGTTTTTTTGAAATTTTCCTGTATTCAACCACACTTTTTTTCAGAGAATCTATAATTTTATTTTCAATTATCAGAAACTTTTTTCTCTTTTTTTCATCAGTTTCTATATTTCTTATATTCTTTTTTACCTCTTTAATAGTCTTTTCAAAAATATGGTAATC
>JAUXEA010000062.1 GCA_030620695.1 Candidatus Aenigmatarchaeota archaeon
CTGTAAGTGCAGAAAGTGAATCCTGCAGGAACGAGAATCATGAATGTACTATTGAGGATATACCTTGTTGTGAAGGTCTAAAAGAAGTTGGTTTATGTTTTGAAGAAGGTGAAGAATGCGTCTGTGCTACTTGTGGTTCAATCTGTAGACCTTGTGGAAACGGAATCTGTGATGAAAATGAAAACAGATGTAATTGTCCTGAAGATTGTAAAATAACATGTATACCAGAATGTAAAGCCATAGGAACAAGAAGCGAGGGATGGTATGATTCCTGTACAAATAAACTTATTAGATATGATAATTGTGTTTGTATTGCTGTATGCAAAGCAATTGGAACAAAATCAGAAGGTTGGTATAGTTCCTGCACAGGAGAGTTAATTCAATATGCAAAATGTTCACTCGGAGGACCAGTTAAGGTTATTATAAAGGAAAGACTAATAGAAATAGAACAGAGAAAAGAAGAAGGCCTTGTTGAAATAAGGTCAGAAGAAACAGCAACAACTAAAGAAAAACTTATAGTTGAAGAAAATAAAATTAGTATTTCAACTGCTGAAGGAATAAAAGAAATAAAATATCTGCCCGAAGAAGCAAAACTAAAAGCGATGGATATTGGAAAATTATATGAAGTTATAAAGATTGAAATAAAAAAAGAAAATGAAAAACCAATTTATGAAATAACAGGAAATAAAAGAGATTATTTCTTATGGATTTTCCCAATTACCACAGAAAAAATAGTTAAAATAAATGCGGAGACAAATGAAGTTATGGAATAAATTCTGTTCCTTTTATCAAAACTAAGGAGTTAGTAAATATTAATGATAAAAACTTTATATTTTATGAAAGGACAATTCAGAGTTATTAATGAAATTTTACTATTTGGAATTGGAGCAGTGATTGCTTTTTCTGTTGCAGCAACTCTTTCTTTCTCTGTGAACTCAATTCAAAAACAGGTCCAGAGAGACCAGTATTATTTTGTTACAAACCTAATTTCTCTTGCAATGTCAAAAACATATCTATGCGGGGAAATAGCAGACTGCGAACTTGCTGTTGATATTCCAAAAAAACTGGGTGATGACAGGTACACAATCTCGTTATCAGATAACAATATATCAATTTCTAATTTAAAAACAGGAGAGGAATTTAAAATCAAAACAATAAATTTTGGGAAAGATTTAAAAGGCTCTGCAACAAGTTCTGCAAGGTATTTTGTTTTAAGTTCAGAAAACAACACGATAACTTTGTCTAGATAATGGTAAAAGTAAAAATTAGAAGGGTGGTCAAAAAAACAAAAAAAATAAAAATGATCAAAGATAGAGAGTTCATTTTTAGAAGGAGACCAATTGTGATAAATTATATTCCCTCAAAAACAATTACCGGATTAAGTCTTGAGCAATACATAGAGAAAATAGGCCTGAAACTGACAGATGAACAAAAAGAATATATTTCCAGGATGACAGATGAACAAAAGGAAAATGTTTTAAAAAGGATTATAAACTTAAACAAAAAAAAGGACAATCTTTCTCCCTCAGACCTGTCCAGTATAATTTTGGATGTGTTGACAGGGGGGCAGGGTAATAAAAATTTGGTATATCTCCCTGCTTATGGAGGGGTACCTGAAGAAAGAAAGAAAAAAATCAGGATAGAAGGTTTGCCTTTTCCCAATATAAAATCAGAAATAAAACCAATTGAAAAGATTTTCAGAAAAGAGAATTTGTATAAAATTAATATAAAATACCCGTTAATTCCAAGAAAGCCAAAAAGAGGAGAAGAAATTTTTGCATATTCCCACATTTTTTGGGATAAAAAACTTAATGAGTTGCATTATGATATTGTAGAGCCGGAAATAGCAGAAAAAGAAAAGCAGATTATTGAAATGCTAAAAGAGTACATAAGAGAGAAAATAGACATTGATTTTGCAGCAGTAAAAAAGTTTGAGTCAAGGAACTATATTTTTAAAAAAATTGATGATGCTTTAGAATATTTTAAACTGGATTTACCAGAAGATATAGTAAAAATTATAAGATATTTTATCTACCGTGATTTTCTTGGTTTTGACAAAATAGAGCCCTTACTGCAGGATGATAATATTGAAGATATTTCCTGTGATGGGGCAAATATTCCAATATATATTGTACACAGAGACCCCAGATTTGGCTCCTTAAAGACAAATATAATTTTTGAGGATATGGAGGGACTGGATTCTTTTGTTATTAAACTGGCACAGAGATGTAATAAAGATATTTCAGTTGCACATCCGCTGTTGGATGGAATTTTACCGGATAATTCAAGAGTTCAGGCAACTTTGGCAACAGATATTGCAAGGAGAGGAAGCAATTTTACAATAAGAAAGTTTAGCAAAGACCCATTTACACCTGTAATGCACATACTCTACGATACCTGTGATGTAAAATTAATGGCCTATATCTGGTTTGCTCTTGAAAATGGAAGGTCTATGCTGATTTCCGGGGGTACAGGTTCTGGTAAAACAAGTCTTTTAAATTCAATTTCAATATTATTGAACCCGCGGGAAAAAATTGTAAGTATTGAAGATACAGGTGAACTTCAGTTACCCCATTCAAACTGGATTCCTGAAGTTGCGAGAGAAGTTTTATCAGTTTCGGGGAGAAGCTCTGTAACTTTGTTTGATTTATTAAGGGAAAGTTTAAGACAGAGACCGGACAGACTTATTGTGGGTGAGGTCAGGGGAAAAGAAGCTTTTGTTCTATTTCAGGCGATGGCCACAGGACACCCGGGACTGTCAACAATACACGCAGAGAGTATGGAAACTTTGATAGACAGGTTAATTACTGAACCAATAAATTTGCCTGCCACACTCCTAGAAATTCTTGATATGGTGATTTTTATCTCTCATGTTAAAGTTGGGGATAAAGTTTTGAGGAAGATGTCATCAATAGAGGAAATTGCAGGAATGGATTACAAAACAAAAAGACCATTAATTAATACTTTTGCAAAATGGGAACCAAAGACAAACGAATTCAAAATTAAAAATAAATCGGTTGTTCTAAAAAAAATTGTTGAAAGAACAGGAATTAAAAAAGAAAATATGGAAGAAGATATAAAAAACAAGGCGAGAGTTCTTGAGTGGTTAACAGAAAATAAAAT
>JAUXEA010000061.1 GCA_030620695.1 Candidatus Aenigmatarchaeota archaeon
AGAGAAATTCCCTCAGCACATCTTTTCGGGGCACCAATTTCCTGCCTTTTCTCATAGACCGCAACATCATAACCTTTTTCAGCCAGATGTTTTGCTGTTGCAGACCCACCCGGTCCGCCCCCAACGATAATTACATCTCTCATAATATTTAAAATTTGTAATTTAAGTTATGGGAGGAATTGGAGGACAATTGTTGCCTGTTCTTAAAGGGGCTCAGTTAGGTTCAGAATATGATATAATAAGTTATAGATTTCAATACCCTTCTATGTGGGATAGAGAAACAAAATTCTATAGAGAAATGGAAAAATTATTAATAGAAGGAACAGCCTCTTTTAAACTTATTGGAGGTATGCCTTTAAAGGAGCCTTACATAACTAACTTGAAAAACTTACAGGAAAAGGGGGCAGAAGTAAGGATATTAAAAGAGCCACCTACAAGTCATGTTTTTATACATCAAGTGCCCATGGAATACATAATATCCAATAAAGAATTACCTGAGTCTGAGGGTTATAAATTATTAAAACAAATCAATCTACCAGAATAATTATTTCTCTTTCTTAACTTTTATTGCCCCGACAGGGCAGAATCTCTCACAAATCCCACATTCAATACATTTCTTTTCATCCCTGACAATTCCCTGTTCAGTTAGTTCAAGAGCATCTTTTGGACATACAGAAACACACCCCCCGCATCTTAAACATTTGTCTTTATTCCACTTGAACATTATAAAATTTGAATAAATTATTTATGGTAGACCAGTTAGAACAATTAAGAATGCAGCAGGAACAATTAAAACAAGTAGAGGAATTAAAAGGAAAAATTCTCTCTGAATGTCTTACAAAAGAGGCAAGAGAGAGATTATCAAATGTGAGAATAGCAAATCCGCAACTTGCAGAGCAGGTGGAATTATATTTAATTCAGGTTTATCAGGCAGGACAAATTAAAGAACTGATTTCAGATGTCCAATTTAAGGAATTGTTGCAAACCCTTACAAAAAAAAGAGAAACTAAAATTGTAAGGAGATAATTGATATTTTAGAATTATTTTTAATTCTTTTTCTTGCATCAAGTTCAAGCACATATTTGCACTTCTTTTTTGGATAATAACTTTTCCATGTTTTTGGATTAAAAGAAAGAGGCGGAACATTTTTAATTAAATCAACAATTTTTTTATTTTTGTCAAGGAAAATTAAATTTAAAGGGTATCTCATAAAAAGCATCCAGATTCCATATTTTCCTTCTTTTTTAAATTCCAACAGAGCATTTCCTTCTTTTCTGAACATTAACCCCACCATCAATTCAAAGAAACTTTTCATATGAAAAGCTTTAATTTTAGTGGAATTGATTTTTATCTTAATTTTCTTCATATTTTAATCTGTTTTTGGATTAAACCCTTACTATTCAATTTCATTTTTTGGATTAAACCTTTTTATTAAATTTAACCAATAAAAGGTTTATTGTTATCCAATTTCTTTTTTTGGCTTAAGCCTTTTATTATAGATTTAACCATAAAAGGCTTATGGGAACTAAAAAACCGCTGGAGAAAAAGCTAAAACTTATTTCAGTTTCAAAAAGACCTGCCCCGAGATGGGCAGATATTAAGAAATATGGATTAAAGAGAGCAAGAACCCGTAGAATTAGGGTAACCACAAAGAACTGGAGAAGGAGTAAATACAAGATATAATTATTTTTTCTTTGTTCTTCTTTTCTTTTTCTTACTACCACATTTAATAATTGCAAAGTTTATTGGATTTTTTATTTTTTCGCAGAGTGGCAAGGGCTTGCAGATTCCAATATCTTTATAATATAAATCATTGTTGCAGTTTGGAGGGAGAATTTTTTTGTTTTGTTTTTTATGCCAGTTTAACTGTGCCTTTAAATAATTATCCTTTAATCCAACTTTCCTTCCCCAGTCGAGAATAGTTTTTTCAACTTCCAGCATTGGCCAGTTGCAGTTTCTGAGAAAAGTTATTAAAATAAAAACGCTTCTTTTTCTGCCGTCAGGTATTCCGCTGAGAATTTTTTGTAGGCAGGGAGGGAAACTTTCTTCTGTAATTTTTCCTTTATAAGAAACAATTTCTCTCCCAGGTTTAACTTTTATTCTTTCTTTCTGTTTTGCAAACCAGTCATAGGCATCAATTATCAATTTACTTGCATCTCCTTTTTGTATTTCTATTTCCTCAAAATTCACATTCTCAATTTTAGCATCTTCAATTTTAAATTTTTCTAAATTTTCCGGTTTAATCAAAACAGAAGCGAGTCCTGTTTTTTCATGCAGAGAATAAGGCATTCTGAATAAATGCCTGACACTCCAGTCTTTTTCTATTTCTACAAATTGAAATGGGTTTATACTTTCAACTGTTCTGCCTTTAGTAAGTTCTTTTACTGACCCTGCAAATTCAACTAATTTATTCCACAATTCCTCTTTGACTTTTATTCTCAAAAAACCTGCCAAAATTTTTGGAAGTTCAGGATAAAGTAATTTTGTCTCTTTATAATCCATTTCAGGAGGAAAATTCTCCCAGAAGATGCAGAAATGAAATCCTCTTCTTCCTGAAAACTTTAGCAAATAACCAACTTTATATTTGTCCAAAAAATCTCTCACCAACAGAGCAGCAATTTTTGCTTCTTCAAGCCCCAAATTTGAATCAATATCAATAACCCAGTCAAAACCGATTCTTTGCTTTTCATAATTTCTTTCATCAACAAGCAGGGGATTTCTCCATCTTTCAACAGAACAATGAAAAGAGACTGCCCCAAGTTCAGTCTGATTTTTTACATCTTTTGGATAAAGCAGCATATTTGGTCTTTTAAAATAGGTTCCTTCCAGATTTCTTGCAACAACTTCCCTGTTTTTCCCGAATTTCCAGAGAATTTCCTGCAGTTTTTCATCTGAGTAATATTTTATTATTTTTTCTTTTGTTAATTTTTCTGGCTCCATAAATTGTTAAATATTATTTTTGAAGGATGATTATAGGACGATTTTAGATTATATCCAAATTGGATTCTGGTTTAAGGTATTTTAATACCAAGAGAAGCCAGTTCTTTAATACATTGTTTTTCACTCTTAAAGTGTATTGTTTTAATTCCCAATCTTTCTGCTGGTTTGAGAAATTCTTCAATATTATCAATGAATATACATTCATCAGGACTTAC
>JAUXEA010000048.1 GCA_030620695.1 Candidatus Aenigmatarchaeota archaeon
TTCTCTCTCATATCACCCACATTTTTAATCCCTGAATCAAAAAGTTTCCTTGCCTTGACTCTCCCGATTCCTTTAACCATTATCAGTTCAAGCAGTTCTTCTTTAATCCCGTTTTTCATTCTTAACTGCAATTTTCTTAATTCTTTTGCAATCTTCCTGTTCCCACTCAGTTTTGCAAATTCTTCTGCTGCATAAACAAGCCATTCGCAGTTTGAGGTTTTTGTGTATAATTCACCCGGGGTAACAGAATATTTCTCAAGAATCTGGTCTTCTGTTCTCTCGGAAATCCACTCGGACAACAACTTTGCTGTTTTCAGGGAACTCAAAAATAATTCATAATCATAATCCCACGGGTCAGGAATTTCCATCAAAAACTCTTTCTCATTTTTCGCAATAAAATCTTCAAACTCTTCTGCCTCCTTGTTTTTAACCCTTAACTGGGGATAAAGTTCTGAGCATGAGGCAAGAGACTGGAGATAAGACAAGGGCAGTGTTTTCATACTTGCTTTCTCCAATGAAACCAGAATTTTGTGTGCGGACAAGGGGTCAAGATAAAGTTCTGAAACCCTCTTCCCGATTCTTGTTGCACAGAATTTTTCAAGGTTTAAAAAACCAAATCCACCCAACTGCTCCAGAATTCCCTCAATTTTTAATTCCAAATCAACAGAAGTCCCGAAACTGTAACCAAAAAAAGTTTTTCCAAAGAATTTGAGCAGTTTCTCCCTTGAATGAACAGAACCTGTTGCAATTAGTGAGAGAATGTGCATCCTGAGAACAGGTTCCATGGATAATTTTGAAATTATTGGTTCTATCTCCCCAAGCAGGTATCTTTGTCTTAATTCTGCTGCTTCTCCTTCCTCTTTTGCAAGCAATAACCCTAATCCTGTTTTATCATATTTTGGCCTGCCTGCACGACCAAGCATCTGCTGTACTTCCATGTTTGGAATATATTGGGAATAACCCCCTGAAAATCTTTTTACATCTCTTACAATTGCAAGGAATGCGGGTAAATTTAAACCCGCGGCCAGGGTTGTTGTTGCGCAAATTATTTTTATCTTGTTTTCCCTGAAAGATTTTTCTATTTCACTTCTCTGCTTGTTGACTAATCCGGCGTGATGAAATGCAATCCCGTGTTTCAGGCAACCAGCAAGTTTTTTGCATTGTTTTGTGGGGATTTCAAAAGTTGTTAAAATTTTTTTGGTGGATTCACTTTCAATCAGGGGAAACTCCAGGGATAATTTCTCAGCCAGGCTTTCAGTGTTCCTCCTTGAGGCAAGAAAAATCAAAACCTGCTTCCCTTTTTCAACAACTTTTTTTACAACAGAATTCAGGTCAGAGCATTCAACTTCTTTTGTACCATCTTCAAAAATCAGTTTTTTATCCATGAAAATTCCTTTCTTTAAAGGAATCGGTCTGTAATCACTTAAAACAAGTTCTGCATTTAGCCAGTCCGCAAGTTCATTGCAATTTGAAATTGTTGCAGAAAGAGCAAGAATCTGCGGGGAGAGATTTTCCTTTAACAAAGTCAGGACAATCTCAAAAGTCGGGCCCCTGAGAGAGTCATTTAACAAATGAGTTTCATCCCCAACAACAAGGGAAATTTCAGATAGCCATGGTGTTTTATGTCTAATCAGGGAATCCAGTTTTTCACTTGTTAAAATTACCAGATCCTTGCCCCCAAGATATTCAGACGCAGAATCTAAATCCCCGGTTGAGACCCCGATTTTTAAACCAATAGACTCATATTTTTCCTTAAAGTCTTCAAATTTTTCATGAGCTAATGCCCTCAGAGGAACAATATAAACTGACTTTCCTTTCCTCTTCAGAAAATTGTTTATTATTGCCAGTTCTGCAATAATTGTTTTCCCTGATGCTGTCGGGCTCGAAACAACCAGATTTCTTCCTTTTAACAAACCGCTTTCAAGTGCAAGTTTCTGCACAGGATTAAATTCCTTAATCTTTGACTGTTTTTTTACAATTTCTATTGGCTCCATTAATTAGTTTGGTTGTTTTTTGTTTTATCAGTTTAATTGTTAGAAAGTTGAAATATTATGGATAAGATACCTAAAAAAATAAAATTCCCGGAAGATGAATCAGCTCATAATAATATACTTGAGTGGTGGTATTTCAATGGGAATCTAAGAGATACAAAAGGCAATAAATACGCTTTTATGGATTGCCTGTTTAAAATTGATGCTAACAGAGCTAAAATACCTTTTTTGAAAGTCCCGTTTAAAACACTTTATTTTTCTCATTCCCTGCTTTTGGATATAAAATCAAAAAAGATGAGCTCAGAACTTAATCCGGTTTCAATTGTATCTCTGGACAGTTTTTCCACACCCTTGTTATTTATAAATTATCTCTCGCCTTCAAGGAGAGGTTATATTAACTATGAAATTAAGCAAACAGATTATTCAACATATCACATAAAAACAAAAAATGTTGAGTTAAACTTTATATCAACAAAAAAACCTTTGCTGGAGGGAGGCACCGGGTTTGTAAGACTTACACCTGAAAAATCAAGTTATTATTATTCTCTTACAAATTTAAGAACCAAAGGGAAGATTAAGATTAAGAACAAATGGATAGAAGTTGAAGGAAAATCCTGGATGGACCACCAGTGGGCTGATGTACCCTACTCAGAAGATAAATGGACTTGGTTTTCAATACAACTGGAGAATAATATTGAAATAGTTTGTTATGAATATAATAGTGGAAAAAACAAAACCTATCTCGCAACCATAAGTTATCCTGATGGCAAACAAAAACATTTTTCTGAAATTAAATTAACACCTCTTTGTAAAAAATGGAAAAGCGAAAAAACAGGGGCTGTTTATGATACGAAGTGGAAGATAGAGATTCCTTTGGAAAATATTACTTTGGAAGCAGAAGCTGTGGTTAAAAGTCAGGAACTGGTTTTTGGAATAATCAATTATTGGGAAGGTCCTATAAAAATAAAAGGAACTTTTGGTAATAGAAAAGTAAAAGGTGAAGGGTTTATGGAATTAGTGGGCTGTCCTTTTGGTTGCACAAAAGTAAAATTTTTAAGGCAGGAATTAAATGATAAAATAAAAGACCTTAAAAAAAATCTCCCGTTGAAGTTGTTCCCAGGTTAGATTTACAATTTCAAGGTTCCATTAATTAGTTTGTTAATTTTTGTTATGGAAAGGAGAGCTTCTTTTGTTAAGTTGCTAGATGAAGCCTACAAAATAATTGAAAGCGAAGAATTCAAAAATATGCATTATTCTGTTGCTTATAAATTTAATTCTTTTCACTTATTCGAAGAAAAAATACTAAAAGAAGAAAAAGAGCTAAGCGAGAGGTGGAACGAGAACTATAATTTAAGTCGTAGGGATATAATTATAAAGGGAACAGAAATACAGAAAAAACTTGCAAGGGATTTAGATATTTATTATCATTTTTTGTATTCTTTCCTAGATCAACTTGCAAAATTCACAGTACATCTTTATAAAGATAAAGGTAATCTTGCTTATCGTGGGTTTAAAGACCATAAAAATTGGTTTATAAATAAGAATCCTAGTTTTGATCCAGAATATGCGCAAATACTCAAAGAAAAGATGGAGTGGTATGATGATTTTAAATCAAAGAGAAAGTGGATTACACATAACATTTCTCCTTTAGTTGCACCTGTTCAAATTAATGGGAAAGAAGTAGTTTGTTTTACTTACAATTTGGATAAAATAAAAAACTTGGCATGGAAAGATATAAATACGACAAATATCTCCAAGGTTTCAGAAACTTTAGAAAATGCGGGGATACTTAGAGTAGAACCTATAGTAAAAGAACTCTCCCGAAATATATGTATATTTTCTGATAGATATGGCAGGCATTTCCTTAAAAAGATACAAGAACTCAAATTTAACTAATTATAAGATAGGAGAACAGCTTTAAATACACACAAGTAGCGATTTTGCTATTTTTTCACTACAATTTATTAATTTTATATATATTAGCATTCC
>JAUXEA010000070.1 GCA_030620695.1 Candidatus Aenigmatarchaeota archaeon
ATTTAAAATTAGTTATGGACTCTATATATTTTTTAACCTCACCTAAATCAACTTCTGTATCCTGCTTATATGGGTCAAAAACAATTGTTATTTCTAGCTTTTCTTTGTCTTTTTCTCCACTTCCAACGCTATTTACCATATATAAGTAATATTTAAAACTATTTATACTCTTCGGTTGTAAAAGATATATTTTCAAGTATCTACATTTGCACAGACTTTAACTAAAAATCAAAGGAATACCAAATTTTTCCAATATTTTCATATTCTTGAGTATTTAAAGTTTTAATATATTTACTTATTGATAATATGGTCATAACAGAAACAGTTGCGAGAAAGGTTTTTGAAGGGTTGAGAGGAATAGGTCTAAATCTTTATGAGAGAAATCTATACGTGGCTTTGCTGGTAAAGAAAGTTGCTACAGCAAGTGAGTTATCAGATTTGTCAGGAGTTCCGAGAGCAAGGGCATACGATGTTTTGATGTCCCTTGAGCAGAAAGGTTTTGCTGTGATACAAAATGGCAGTCCTTTTAGATATGTTGCTGTTGAGCCAAAAGACGGGTTTGAAAGGATGAAAATAAATGTTCTTAAAAAAGCAGAGAATACAAGCAAAAGGCTCGAGGAATTAAAGAGCAGCGATATAATGAGAGAACTAACAACACTTTATAAAAAAGATTTGAAAATTGTTTCACCAACAGAGTTCAGTGGGGTTATTAAGTCAACAGACAAAATAAATCTGCACATAAAATCAATGCTTGGAAATACAAACAAATATGCGAAAATTCTGACTTCAGAAAAAGGGATAGAAGATTTGACATACCATTTGAAACATCTGAGTAAATTAAAGAAAGATGGAGTTAGTGTAAGAGTAATAGCACCAATAACAAGTAAAAACAAAAGTGTTGTCGCAGAACTTTTACCTTTCATAGACATAAGAGATTCTTCATCTCTCAAAACTCCTTATGGAAAACTGCACATATATGACGGAGAACATGTTTTGGTGGGGCTGACAAATGATAAAGAAACTGAGCCGGACCAGGATGCGGTTTTCTGGACAAGAAGCGAGCATGTTGCAAAAGATTTGATGGAGCCTGTATTTAATACAATGTGGGAAAAGTCAAATCAGGTAAAATAAGGAGGAGCCAAACCAGATTCTTGGAATTAATTTAGGGTAAAAACATCTAGTGAATAAGTAGTCCACCATACCCAACAATAGCAGAGGTATCATGGGATACAGAGAAAGAGGTGTCATAACCGACTTTTAAAATTTTTTTTGCTTTTAATTTTTTTGCAATTTCAAGAATTAAAGTAATTGGTACATACCCGCAAACATTTAAATCTTTTTTCTCTATGAAATCAAAAAATTTCCTTGAATCAAATTCCTGAATAACATCTATAATTTTGTTATCCAGTTTTTTAACATACTCATCCGGGCCATATATGCTCTCTTTTGGCAGGAAATTATATTGTTCCCCATAATGTGTAAAATCACTGGATGCAATAAAAAAACTGTTTTCATCCAGTAAAATTTTCGCTAATTCCAAAATTTCATTATAAGAAATTCCCGGAAGCTGGACAGGAACAAAAGAAAATTCTTTAAAGAGATATTGCAGGAAAGGTAACTGGACTTCTATTGAGTGTTCTTTTTCCATACTAATTTCATCAACAAGTATTCCCTGTTCTTTTGTTATTTTTTCAACAAAAGATGTGTTTACTTTTGCGGTTCCAATTGGAGTTATCCAGTTTTCTTTGGAAGTAGCAATAATATTTGTTCCATAATGGTCAACACCAAGAATTACAAAATTTCTTTTTTTTGTTCCGGAAATTGCTTTGTAAACTTTTGCACCAACCTGCCCGGAGAATAAATACCCGGCATGTGGAACAATAATTCCTTTTGCATCATTAAAGTATTCTGTATTTATCTGAAACAGTAAATCCAATTCTGCTTCTAATTCTTCTTTTGTTCTGGAATAAAATGTTCCTGCACCAATCGGGTTTCTCATAAATTAATTAGTTTGTTAATTATGGCAATAGAAAAAACATTTGTTGCAGTAAAACCGGATGGTGTGAGGAGAGGATTGATTGGAGAGATTATAAAAAGATTTGAGCAGAGGGGCTTGAAAATCGTAGGGATGAAAATGCTCTGGGCTGATGAAGAATTTGCATCTGAACATTATTTTGAACACAAGGAAAAACCTTTCTTTGGAAGGCTAAAGGAACATATAACAAGTGGACCTGTGGTTGCGATGGCAGTAGAGGGAGCAGATTCAATATCCGTTACAAGGAAAATCGTTGGGCCAACTGGCGGGGATGTTGCGCCTCTGGGAACAATAAGAGGAGACCTCGGACATATGGGAATAAAACATGCATGTGAAAAAGGAAAAATATGCCTTAATTTAGTTCATGCTTCTGACTGTAAAGAAAATGCTGAAAGAGAAATAAAACTCTGGTTCAAGCCTGAAGAATTGCACACTTATAAAAGAGCGGATGAAGATGAAGTAATGTAGTCAGACTTTCTTTCTTTTAAAAAAAGAAAGAAACCTGTTTTTTCGCTTTGCGAAAAAAGGGCACCGTTGCTTTTTGCAACGCGTGTTCCGACACCCCAAAGAAAGAAAAAGGATGCTTGTTTTTTCGAAGAAAAAACGGCACCCCTTTTTGCCAAAGGCAAAAAGAAGGAATTGGTCAATAAATGATTCAAAAGGCTCCAATGATTTTTACTTTATTTATTTTTCGTTAACGTTTCATTCGTTGCTTTGCAACGATGCACCGTTTTTCCTTTGGAAAAACGAGTGTTCTTTAAATGTATTTTCTTTTGGCTTAGGGGTTTTCTTTTTTTAAAAGAAAAGCCTTATATGGAGAAACCAGTAATAAAAGTTGACA
>JAUXEA010000065.1 GCA_030620695.1 Candidatus Aenigmatarchaeota archaeon
TAAACTTAATTATAGTGTTAGTGTCTTATATATACTTGTTATTGTATTATGGTAGTTAATAAATTGCAGGTAGAGGATTGTATAAACCACATAATTTCGAGAGTAGATTCTGTTCCAGGGCTAGAAGATAAAAATATGTATTTGTTTGGTGGTTGTGGCTTGGTAATGCATGGCGTATATAATGAAAGAGATACAGAAGATTTGGATATATTTTACCCCGATTCTCTTTTATTACCAAATTATTCTGATAAGTTTCGTAATGGGGGCTATGCAGGTGTTGTTTATTATTTTCCAAATAATTTCCAATTGGAAAAAGCAGAATTATTCCAACTTTTGGGGAATGAAACTCTGGAAGATTATATAATGAATTTTTCTAAAGAAATTAAAAAACAAGGGGATACCAAAATATTTTTACCACTGCTGGAAGCATTAACTGTAAATAAAATACAGTCTTATGAACCTTCCCCTGAACGTAGGAAAGATTACAGGGATGTATTAAGTATATTTGAATATAAAAAAGGAGATAAAGAATTTGAAAGAAAATTAATGAATCTGTTAGAGGAATGCGAACTAAGTGAGAAATATAATAGGTTATTTAAATAATAATTTAAAACTACTGACCAAACAATTTGTCAAAAATCCCTTTTTTCTTCTCTTTTTCTTCTCTCTCCCTCTCAACTTTCCTGTGGTATTTGTCTATTTTCTCTTCTGCTAATTTTGCTGCGTTTTTGTTGTTTCCAACTCCAACAGTCAAACCAACTCCAACTATTATTGCTTTCTTTTTTGCTTCTTTCAGACTTCTCATAACCGCTTCATTAACAAGTGGCAGAGAATTTTTAATTTCTTTTTTCATTGGCATTAATGCTTCTTCGGGCTTCATTTTGACTACAACCCCGTCAACAGGAATATTTTTTTCTGTGAGGAAAGTTTCTGCAAAGAATCTTTCTGCTCCCCTCAGACCCATTACAAAACCAACACCCTCTGCTACTGTTCCTGTTTTCTCACTTTCCAGGGCTCCTTGTGCATCTATGGTAACTATTTTATCCACTTTATTTTTTGCTGCAATCTTTTTGATTGCTTCATCAATATTTCCAAGGTTTGCTCCCGGACCATTTGCCTTCAGGATAAAAACATTTTTTCCTGAAATCTTTTTTTCTGTTACAACAGTTCCTTCAGATATTTCAGTTGTCTTCGCGTTCCCGATTAGATTTGCAGCGTAGAGAGGACCAATACAGTCACCAATAGGCAAACCCTGGGTAAATGCGGGTATGGAACTGTAAAGAGCCTTCATTTGTTTGTCAATAAAAGGAAGTTGCATCTGCAAAATCATTCCTATCTGGAAATTTTTTGTTTGTTTTATTATTTCAATAAAGTGCTTGATAATTTTTGTAATCTGATACAACCCGATGGTGTGCGTTATGCTTGCAGATAAATTCTTTTTTTCATCTGTAGGAATACCTGAAGTAATATCATCAACAAACACATCAAGTTTTTTGTCATGCCTGTTCGTTATATACCTGATTTTCTTTGCAATTCCATTAGGGTCAACAGAATCAGGCTCCACAACAAAATATTCCATTATTCTGTCAATGCTGTTTTTCAACTGCTTGTTTGATAATTTTGTTTTCCTGTTAATTTTTTTGAGTATAATTTTCTGTGCTTTATTTGTCATCTCTTCATAGGTCTGGACTTTTGCATTCAGTAAGGTCAGAATCTGGTATAGCATCAGCCTTGGAAACAAAAATATCAGTGCAAAAAATATTATAAACCCGATAATATCAAATGGACTTCCGAACATAATACTAACTAGTTTAAATTATTAAATACTCAGCTTTTGTTGTTAAAACTGCACACTCGTCCTTCGGGGGCCCATTTTTTGCAAAGCAAAAAAGAAGGAAGGCTTCACTCGTTTTTCTATAGGAAAAATGGTGCATCATTTTCAAAGAAAATGAATGAACCCTTAAGCCAAAAAAAAGAAGTTGGTTAATAAGAGGTCTTCAGAATTTCAAAATTCACTTATTTTATCCAGATGCAATACTCTTCTAAGTTTCAGGAATTTTGGAACGTTAAATTCTTTCCCGGACAACCTGGAAGCCAATTTGAAAAAACTTATACTTGCTTCAGATAATGGTTTATAGTTTACTACAGGATTCTTCAAACTTAAACCCCTCAAAACATTTTCATCAAATGGAATAACACTAATTATCCTTGTATTAAGTGTAGATTCTATCTCTTCTTTATTTAGTTCATAATTTTTATTTCTTACTTTGTTCAGAATAATACCCCCAACTTCAATTTTAAGTTCTTTTGCCAACTCTATAGTTTTCAGGCAGTCTGTAACATCAGATAAGTAAGGTTCTGTTACAACAAAAATCTCATCACAGCATTCAAGAACACATAAACTTTCTTTGCTTAGTCCTGGAGGAGAATCTATTAATGTATAATGAGGAGCTTCTCTCAGGCAATTTTTTAATTTGCTCGCATCCGTTTCCAGAAAATTTAGGGACAAGTGAGCAGGAATAAACCTCAGCCCTGTCTCATGAATATACAAAGCATGCAACAAAGAGATTTCTTTTTCAATTACTTCCTGCAGAGTTATGTTGTACTTCAAAATACCCAGGTGCAGTCCCAGGTTTGGATTTTTTAAATCACCATCAATAACCACAGCTTCCTGACCCAACTTATGCATCGCCAGACCCAAGTTAACTGTGACTGTTGTTTTTCCTACACCCCCTTTCCCGGACAAAATACCTCTAATCATGGTTAATAACACTAAAAAATTTTTTCTTTCCTTTAAACCTGCTTTTTAAAATTTTGTCAAGTTCCATTTTTTTAAGGTATTCACTTGCCCTGTTTCTTGAGATTCTCAGGATTTTACCAACATCAGAAGAATTTAGTTCTCTGTCCTGCAGAAGAAATATTATTTCGTTTACTCTCCTTAAATCAAACCCTCTTTCCCTAATCCTTTTCTCTATTTCTTCAACTTTGTGTCCAAGTTGTTTTAGT
>JAUXEA010000010.1 GCA_030620695.1 Candidatus Aenigmatarchaeota archaeon
AACTGTAAAAATTTTGTTACTAATTTTTTATACATAATATAAACCTCTTTAAATATATTTATAATATGCATTATTAGTTTCAACTTCTGAAACTAAACACCAACCTCAACCAACCATCCAACTTCTTTAACCTCAAATTACCCTAAATATTTATTTATAACCAATCCAGTCTCTTTTGTTTGAAACTATTTCACCCCCATCAATCTTGAGTTCAACTATCCACGCCCCAATATCAGGATCATATTTATTCTTTCTGTTATCTGGTTCATCAAGAAAAGTCCCCAAATGATAACAACCAACACCCTCACACAAATTGTAATCAGCTATGTGCTTATGGCCTATGCCCAGAAGGTCTGGTTTTTTAGGAGATAAATTCAAATATTCTTCCGATTTAAATAATCTTCTATATGGGGACCGTCTGCTCGGATGGATTATTTCCAGGGTAACCCCGTCTTTCAGTTCACCAAAACTTTCATATCGACCAAGATAATCTATATCATTTCTCCGGGCACATAAGTCTGTAACAACATTTTTTCCTTTATTACCTTTAATCAAATGATTACCTGAGATTAATTTAATGTTTAAATCTTTTTTTCTTGGAATTAATTTATTAAAATATTTTATCTGTTCTTCCAGCCCACAACACCCAGGAAGCAGGTTATTTAATGGAGGAGTATGTGGTATATACCCTTCAAACAAATCACCCCCGTGAAATATCTGTTTAACTCCCCGTTCTTTTAATAAGTCCAGATAATCCAAAATATACGCTTCCATAGTATATTTATTGCATATATGCCAGTCGCTTGTAAATCCAAAAAAATCACACTCAATTTGGAAAGTAGGCTTGAATTTATTCTTACGTTTCATACTTATCCCTTGATTTAAAAAATAATAAAAAAAGGAGAAAACACTTACGATTCAAACACAAACCCCATACAAATCACCGGCTCTTTTAACCTCAAATTTCCTATTAATAAATTTTTCAGTAACCCAGATGTTTGTTTTTGTGTGGTTTGTTAATTCAGAAACTTTGTAACCTGAATTTCCTTTTGTCAATGCCATAAAAGGAATTAACTGGTCTGCAAGGTGTTTGTCAACTGTGGCTTCAGAGTTAATCTCATCTATTAATTCTTTGGCAGCTTCTTCTCCAACCTTCTCTGCTTTCTTCCCTAATTCTCCAAGGGAATTTGCTCCTAAAATTGCTGGACTTGTCCAGAGTTCAATACCTGTTCCAGCAGACAGGGAAGAAACATATTTACTTCTAATTTCTATAGGTAAATTTAGAGTTCTCAAAATTTGTTTTGCACTTTCTGCCTGTCTCTCTGCAACTCTTGCATTTCTTAAATTTTCTGAGGCAATTGATATTCCATTAATTTTTTCTATACCTTCTTTTTCGCAAAGCGAAAAAGGGGCCCCCGAAGGACGAGTGTCTCTGTCAATAGAAAAGCCTTTCAGTTTTGAAGGAAAAATTTCTGCAACAACTTTTGCCCCACCTTTTGGATAAAAACCACATTTCAGAATTTTTATATTTGCTTTGAACCCAAATTTTTCCAGAGTCGGCATAAAAACTTTTTGCAAATAAACAACTGAAGGGGCCCACTTTCCAAAAGTTCCGCCTCCATCTACTTCAATTCTCAGATTTCTGTCTGTGTTGACAGATGAAAGAAAAATTGTTTGTAAAACCAATCCAACAGAACCTGCTGTTGAAATTTTTATCTTCAATTCTTCTTTATCAATTTTATCTGGGTGAAAATAAATTTCCTTTGAGCCTATTTTTGCACCTTCTATTTTTGCATTGTATAAATCCCTAACTGCAAGCAGGGAAGCAAGATGTTGTGCCTTTAGTCCGGGTTGTTTTCTTCCAGCTCTAATATTGTAGATATGAATTGGATTTTTTGTTAAACAGGATAAAGCCATACTTGTTCTTAAAATTTGCCCCCCACCTTCTAAATAAATTCCATCTATCTCAAGCATAACTAAAAATGCAAAATTATAGATTATGCGGCTGTAGTCTAGTTGGTTAGGATACAGGCTTCCCATGAACTTTTCTTTCTCAAAAGAACACTCGTTTTTCCTTGAAAAACGGTGCATCGTTTGCTTACGCAAACGAATGAATTCTCAAGCCAAAAAAATAAAAAATCAAAAGCCTGCCGAGTTGAAAGCGAAGGCAGGGTAAATGATTGAACTTTTTGAAGTTCACGGAAACAGCCTGTGACCCGGGTAAATTTCGTCAACAGAAATTCCGCAATCAAATCCCGGCAGCCGCAGAATATAATATTAAAACAAGTTAAATAATGAAAATATTGAATTTATTAGCCTGTTTTATATTTTTTCTGTTAATTCTCTCTCCAATATTCGCAGCACAAAATTCAACTTACAAAGAAATAATTAATTCTGTTCACCCTTACTTGTTATATTATGAAATAAACCTCCCAAATCAAAATACTTTTAATGCGGGGGATATTGTCCCTGTTTCTCTCTATCTAAAAAATATTGGTGAGACCTCAATTCCTGAATTATATTTTGTTATTGATTTATCAGAAGGGTGCTCAGAAACAAATGCAGACTGCCATAATCTATTCTACGAAGAAAAATTAACAACAAGTTTAGACAAAAGAGAAAATAAAACAATAAACACAGGAATAAACTTATCAGACAACTTAAGGCAGGGAAATTATACTTTTAGTTTTTATATAAGAAGTCCAAGACTTGACATTTTTGGGGTTCATCCTTCCTACCAGCCTTTTGAACAGTATAATTTCTTTGTTAAAGGAGCAGGAAATTTTCCAAATGTAAAAATTCTTCCAGATAAAACAACATTCGGAATGGCAGCAGACCAGAGAGGTCCGGCAGTTAGCAGAAACGCGGTTGTAGAAGGGTATTTTGCTGCCCGGAATTTATTAAATGAACAATTTAATGGAAAAGTTAAATTATATTCCTGTCCTTTTAATGATGTTGGTTATTTTTCCTGCAAATATTTAAAGGAACATTCAATTTCAATTCCGCCAAAAAGTGAGAATGGTTTTGTTTATGAAGTAACAACAAATCAGGAGCAAGATGCTTATTCTTTAAAATTTGAATTAGTGGACGAGCAGGGAAAAATTAACTCTATCTGGAAAAGCAGATATATTGTAAGTGGTGAAGATGCCCCAATTCTTGTTCTGGCTCCGGATAAATTTTATTATAAATCCGGGGAAAAAGTTTTGATTTCTGTTTATATTACAGGACCTTATTATCCATCTTCTGTTAAAGAAACAAACGCCAGTGTTAAAGTTTCTATCCATCAAAATAATGAAGAAATATCTTCAGATACAAAAACAGATTTTTTCAAGCGAGGTATTGCTAAACAACTAAGTTTTAAATTTACAACACCAATTGATTTAACAAATTATAAAGTTTGTGCCCAGACATTCTCAAGTTCCGGGGAAAAGTTGGATGAAATTTGTCATTTTATAAATGCAGAAAAAGAAGTTGTACAACCTAATATTCAATTATATACCTTTATCTTAATATTAGTTATTGTAATTGGTATATTTGGTTACTTGGTGAAGAGAAAATGAGATGGAAAATAGCAGGTTTGGTATTTGTAATTTTATTGGTAATAGGATTTTTGCCTATTTCTTTAGCAGCCTCTTGCCCTAAAGTTAGTGGTTGCACAAATAAAGCCTTTCCCGGAAGATTTTGTTATCAGGGAGAAGACATAACAGATACAATTTTACAGTATTATGTGAGTGGTGGAAAATTTTATCTTCCTGAAAAGGTAACAATATATGGGTGCAAATTCACAGGAAATTATCATTGGTGCAGTAACACCGCATATAGAAAAGAAACTATGTCTAAACGTTTTTCTCTGACTGAGACAGGAACTATCAATTGCACAGATGTAATGACTTATAATATAACAGTAACAGAAGACCAGTTAATTAATATTACAAAGAAATATGTTTATACTGATGTAAGTTTTCAAACAAAAAAAGAAGGTCTGCCTTTAATTTTAGAAGACCTGAACTCAACAAAGTTGGAGGAAGTAAGAAATGAAGGAAATCAAAGCAAGTATGAAGAATTGGTTATTTATGAAATGTTAAATAATACTGTAAGAAGGCTGAACAAGGGAGGAACTAATGTGACTTATTCTGTTCCGGCAACTTCTTATGGTGTTTTGAAAGTAAAAAAAGAGAAATATTATATATCGTTTGAGAAATCTTATACTCACATGATGGATATAGGTTTAATTAAAGTAAAAATAGAAAAAAAATGTAGTAGTGAAGGAACCTCTGGTTATACAATACTAAATGTATTGCAACACACTATTACTGTTACTAATAAAATTTTGAAGTTATTTTGGTAAATTATGAAATACATAATTATCTTACTAAGTTTCTTGATTTTCTCTTTTCAGGGACTTGTTTTTGCAGATAACGCAACTGTTATTGTAAAGCCTCCGGATTTGGTGTTAGAATATTTTACTTCTCCTTTATATCTTTTACCACCCACAGAAGCCTCAGTAGAATTTAAATTAAGAAATCCAAATGAATTTGATGAAAATCTTATAAATATTTCTTTTTCTAATTTTAAATTTTCCGGAGTTTCTTTACCAACATTATTTTTATCTAATGAATCAAAAACATTTTCTTCTGCTTTATTTTTTGAAGAGATGAAAGACCCGGATTTCTATTATTATAATTATAAAAATATAGCTAATCTGCTAAATACCGGAACCAAACTAATAGTTAAAGGTAATTTTTTTGGTGCAACTATTGATTATGCTTATCTTCCACCAAACCCAAAAACAAAAATTCTAAATAGAACTTTATCTATAATTCATTCCTGTAATAATGATTATCATCCCTTTCAGTTAGTAAATGCTTCCGGAAGTTTGTATATTTGCTCTGATAATTGTGGTGAATCTTATGAATGGAGAGATGCTTATTATCCGGAAGTTGACAGTATTTCAGCCTTTCCGAAAATAGTTGACGGGACAAAAGAGGCGGGAATAACTACTAGTCCTATAATAACTTCTTTTGTATCTGACAAAAATTGTTATAAAGATATTTATAAAGCATATTTAACAGCAATTTCACCAAATGGAACAAAAGTGGTTGATAATGTTGAGATGTCCTGCTCTTATTATAATTTTACAACAAAAAAATGTGTGTATGAATTAATCAATTGCACAGAATTAGGAAATTATAGTGCAGAAGTCAGGGTTGTTGATAATGAAGGCCTGGAAGATAAAAAAAGTGAATTAAATATTTTTAGAGGTGTTGATTTACAGGTTTCAATCACAAAATTCTATGGAAACACAACAGACTTTTTTATTGAAGGAAACGCAAAAATATTACCGGAAAATTTGGATATAACAAATGTTCTAAACTTATGTTATTGCGGTTATCCAAACCCATTTTATTTAGGGGGCAGAACAGAAAAATGCGGGATAGCAAATAACTGTTCCTTCTTGGGTCCCGGAAAATTTAAATGCTATATCAGAGATTTGAAATTAACAGATGTACTTACAAGTATTTCTTTTATAATCACAACTAATGCTTTTTCAATTAATCTGTCCGGTTATGACAGGCAGGAAATTGATATTAACGGAACAATTAACTCTGTAAAAATAGAACCAAAAAAAAGTTTTTTCAACATTTTTGAGCTAACAAATTATACAATAAGTTTTTCAAATCTTGGGAATCTTGGATGGCATGGAAAAATCTATAATCAGACAAGAATTTCTGTTTATTCTTTAAACAACCCTTCAAATAGAGAATGCTATTTTGCTGATTACACCGATAAAAACTCATTTGTAAACTTACAAAAAGGAAAAACAGGAAACTTCTCCTATCTTGGTAGTTCTTACTTTATTCTTGGAACTTATAAAGATTACCTTGTTGACTTAAAATACTTCTGGCCCGAATTTAATAATAATTATGGAGTCTCCCCTTTGAATTTTTCAATTGCAAAAAAAGATATTCCTGACTTGGACTACAGTGTTGCAGCAATAGATATAACAGAATATGAATTGCCAGGTGAGGTAATAAGAGGAGACTTGGTAATCGGAAAAGCAAAAGCTTATTTTGTTGGCTCAATGAACTTTGATTATTGGGAGCTTGTTCAGGGTTTTAAATATAGGGCAACGGATAAAACTTCTGAAGGAAAATTCTGGGTTACAAAGTATAATAAAACAAGCAAAAATGAAATTTCTGAATTAGGGAGTAAAGCTAAAAAATTAAATATGGAATTTAATAGTGCAACAAATTTTTGGGAGGCTGAGATTAATACTTTTAATTTGAGTTGCGATGATGAGGGAACCACTCACAGAGTTTATTTCCTAATTAACTGGACAGATTATGGAATTTACACTCCATATATAAAAGGATATTTTGAGCCAAGATATTGGCCTTATTTCTATCAGGATTTAAAAATAAATTGCATCTCAAGAGATTTTTTTGAAGTAAACCCGGAAACAATAAATTTAAGATTAGGAGAGGAGAATAAAGAGTTATGGCAGACTACAGTTTTAAACAAGGAAGAAAATCAAATAGAAGTTGATGTTTTGTTATTATCAAAAAAATATCCGGATGTCATCAACTGGTTGGAATTCAGGGGAAATACTTCTTTTTGCGGGGAAAGTTGTAAAAAAACAAGTCTGATTCTTCCTGGTTATACTACTCCTGGAATATTAAGTGGGGGGTCAACTTTAGTTCACTTAATTAAAGCAACCAGAACCGGAAATTATGAATTGGAATTTGTTGTTAAAGAAGTTTCAACCGGCCGGGAATTATACAGGAGAAAAGCTTGGTTAAATGTTTATTCAGAAGCGATTGGTTCAGAAAACATATTCTTCCTGATTTTGTTGTTCTTGTTTGTGGTTGCTCTAAATTTTAAATTAAATAAGAGAGAAATTTGTAAGTGAGTATTGAGTGGTTACTTTGGAAGGTTTTAAAAATTCATTTCCTGATTATTTGTTTGATTAAATCAAGAATCTCCTTCAGGTTTATTATTTTAAACAAAAACAACAGAATAATAAATATAGAGATAAAAACAGAAAAACAAATAAAAACTTCAAGAAATATATTAGTAACAAGCAAGTTTTTGAGAAAATAAACAGAAAGAAGTGAAATAATGCCTATAATTAAAGTTTTAGTCCAGTCTAAAACCGGAACTTTTATTCTGACAAATTTTCTTAACTCAACAAATGAAAATAAAAACATTACTATATAAGTTAAGAGGGTGGATATTGCAGCTCCTATAATTCCAATTATTGGGATTAAAATTATGTTTCCAACAAGGTTTATTATTGCACCAAGATACACAATTTTTGTATAATTTTTTGGTTTCCCCAACCCGTTCAAAACAGTCCCGTTTATCTGAACTATTGAGAAAAAAATTGCACCAATTGCAAGAATTTTTAAAACATCAGAACCCTGTGCATAAAAAGAGCCGAAGAAGAGATTCAAAATTTCTGCTGAAAAAGAAAAAGCCATCGAAGCAAAAGGAATTATAATTATCCAGATATATCTGTAAATTAAAGAAATGCCGATCTCGAGACCTCTTATCTTTTTTGTTTTTAGTTCTGTGACTAGAGGAAATAAAACCGTTGCAAATGCCCCTGAAAAAAACCAGAGAAGCCCGGCTGTTGGTTGGGCAGTCTGGTAAATTCCAACTTCTTCAAGACTTTTGAAAAGAGTAATTAAAATTGTGTCTGTATACCCAATTATAACTCCTGCCACAGAAGAAAGCATTATCGGGAACCCGTAGAAAAGTAATTTCTTTGTCAGTTCCCTATCAAATATTTTTCTTTTGGGATGTCGGTCATTATTACCCAACTTCGTTTTTTGGCTTGATGCTTTTTCAGGTTCACATAGAAAAGCCTCATTTTTAAAGGCTGATTTTGGGATTAATTTCAAAACAAAAGGTAAAAATATCAGGATTACAAAAATATAAGAAATTAAGAAACCCAGGGCAGGAGAAAGAACAGAGAAGTTTAATGAAATAAATAACCAGGTTATTATAAAATAAAATAACATTCTGCAGAAATTTGCTATTGCAAAAAGTTTTATTTTCTGAAAACCCTGGAATATTGATTGAATTGTAGTATAAAATATTTCAACAAAATAAGCAATTGCCAGAAATTTTATAACAAGAACGCCTTTTAATATATTTCCGGACAGATGTAAATAATTTACTGCAAGAAAATCAGCAGAAAGGAAAATAATTATTGTAATTATCAGGGCAGGAAATAATTGGATAAGAAAAACAGTAAAAACAGAAGTTTTTAATTTTTTAAATTTCTTTTCTGCTTTAAATTTTGAGATATGATAAACTAAACTTTGTGTAAGACCAAAATCCTTAAACAATACAAATAGACCAATAAGAGACAAAGAAGCATAAAAAAGACCGTAATCTGCGGGGGTTAAATTTGAAGTTAAAACAAATCTTAGCAAATAACCAACAACTGCTCCAAGAACACCAAACAGAAAAACAAAGAATGCCCCGGATGCAACTTTTTTTAAATAGCTTTGATTAGACATAATTTTATTTGCAATTAATTTATGCCCCTTGTTTCTGTTGTTTTGCCAAGTTTTAGTGGATATTTGAAAAAATTAGATAGGTATTAATATGAAACTTTCAATAATTTTGGAAAAATGTTGGCATTTACACAACAGAAAGTTAATAACCACCCTTTAATATATTGGATATAATAACATTATTATGGATATAAAAGTAACCAACCTTATGATAAAAATATTGGAAAAATATACAACTTATCAATTTCTTTAAACTAAGTTAGAAGAAGAAAACATATTCAGATTAATTAATTTCTGAGCTATTTATGAAGGAGCAAAACATTATAGATTTAATTAAAAAGGGTGAATCTGAAACTCTTGAGTTCAAAGAAACACCAAAGTTAAATAATGAAATTGGAGAGGTGGTTGGTGCTTTTTCAAATACAAAGGGTGGAAGAATTCTAATTGGTGTTTCTGACTCGGGGAGAGTAATTGGAGTAACAATCGGGAAAAATACAATAGAGGAACTTGCGAATTATATAAAAAGAAATACAGACCCTCAGACTTATCCTTCAATCAGGATTGAGGAGGTGGAAAATAAGAACACTCGTCCTCTGGGGGCCCCTTTTTTGCAAAGCAACACTCGTTTTTCTGAAAGAAAAACGGTGCCCCTTTTGCCAAAGGCAAAATCAGGAAAAGAAGGAATAATTTTTATAGAAATTCCGGAAAACAAAGAAAAACCGGTTTTCTTTAAAAATCATGCTTACAAAAGAGTTGGGAAAACAAATCTGAAGTTAAATTCTTCTGAAATAAGAAAATTGGCAAAAGAAACAGGAGAGAAAGTTTACTGGGATGAGCAGATTTGCAAAGAAGCGACACTTGAAGATATTAATGAAGAAAAAGTTAAATGGTTTTTGAGAAAAGCAAAATATGAAAGAAACTTTGATATTGAACCGGAAACTCCGGTTAAGGAATCGTTGGAAAGATTAGAACTTATAAGAAATGATGAGTTGACAAATGCAGCAATTTTGCTTTTTGGAAAAAATCCTCAAAAATTCTTTTATCAAGTTGAAACAAGATGTGGAAGGTTTAAAGGGACAGAACCTGTTAAACCATTTATAGACATGAAAGTTTTTTCCGGAAATATTATTGATCAGGTTGACAAATCTCTTGGTTTTGTGCTGGAACATATATCTATGAAAGTTTATCTTGCAGGAAAACCTGCCAGAGAGGAAAAATATGAGTATCCAATTGATGCAATAAGGGAAGCAATAATAAATGCAGTTTGTCATAGAGATTATGAAACTTCAACAAATATTCAGATTAGAATTTTTGATGACAGGATTGAAGTCTGGGGTTGTGGACCCCTGCCAAAACCTTTGAAACTAGAAGATTTAAGGAAAAAACATAAATCAATTTTGAGGAATCCTTTAATTGCCAAATGCTTCTTTTTGATAAAATTTATTGAGCAGTGGGGGACAGGAACAAATGATATGATTGATATGTGTCTGGATTGGGAACTCCCTGAACCCTTATTTGAATATGTTGCAGGTGATTTTGTTATTACATTTAGAAAATCCAGATTAACAGAAGAATTTTTAGAAAAATCAGGATTGGGTGAAAGACAAAAGAAAGCAGTAGAATATTTGCTAAAGCATAAAAAAATAACAAACAGGGAATATCAGGAAATTAATAAAGTCTCAAAGCCAACAGCCACAAGAGAATTAAAAGAATTGGTAGATAAAAAAATATTTGTTAAACATGGGGAAACCGGAAAAGGTACCCATTATACTTTATTTGAAAGGGCTCACAAAGGGCTCACAAAGGGCTCACAGGAATCTATTTCAATAGGCAAAAAAGGTGAAAAATGAATGAAAATAAGATTATTATTACAGGAGGCGCTGGTTTTGTTGGGAGAAATTTGGTTGAATATTTTAAAATAATGAAGGTTGCAATAATCCTGGGGACAAGGCCGGAGATAATTAAGATGGCTCCAATAATAAGAGCGTGTGAGAAGTCTAAAATAGATTATTTTATATTGCATACCGGGCAGCATTATTCATATAATTTAGATAAACTTTTTTTTGAAGAACTTGAATTACCAAAACCAAAATATAATCTGGAAGTTGGCTCAGGAACCCATGCAGAAGAAACAGGAAAAATGTTGATTGGAATTGAGAGAATTTTAAAAAAAGAAAAACCTTCTCTTATTTTGGTTGAGGGGGATACAAACACGGTTTTAGCAGGAGCGTTAGCAGCTTCTAAACTTCACATTAAAGTTGGTCATGTTGAGGCTGGTCTTAGAAGTTGTGACCGGAGAATGCCTGAAGAAATAAACAGACTTTTAACAGACCATACTTCTGATTTCTTATTTGCACCAACACAATCAGCAAACAGAAATTTATTGAGGGAAGGAATAGATAAAAATAAAATTTTTATTACTGGAAACACAATTGTTGATGCCATCTATCAAAATTTGGAATTAGCCAACAAAAAATCAAATATACTTAAAGACCTTAATCTAACCAAGAGAAAATATATTCTTGTCACAGCACACCGGGAAGAAAATGTTGATAATGAATCAAGATTGAAGGGAATTTTGGATGGTTTAGAAAAGACTTATAAAGAGTTCAATTTTATGGTAATTTATCCAATTCATCCAAGAGCTAAGAAGAAAATAGAAAAATTTAATTTGAAAGTCCCGGAAGGAATTAAATTAATTGAACCAATTAGTTTTTTAGAATTCCTGCAGTTGGAAGCAAATGCAAAATTAGTTTTAACAGATTCCGGAGGTGTCCAGGAAGAAACCTGTATTTTAAAAATACCTTGTGTAACTCTAAGAGATAACACAGAGAGACCTGAAACCTTGGAAGTTGGTTCAAATATTTTGGCCGGAACACATCCTAAAAAAATTCTTGAATGTGCAAAATTAATGAGTGATAAGGAAAGAAAGTGGGAGAACCCTTTTGGAGACGGAAAAGCAGGAGAAAGAATATTGAAAATTTTGAAGGAAAAACTTTAATTATTTTAGTAACTGCTATTATGGAAACATCCAAAATATTAGTAACAGGCGGAGCCGGGTTTATTGGCACTAATTTGGTAAATGAGTTGAGGAAAAGAGGGCATACAGTTATTGCTTCGGATCTCTTTAACACAGCCAGGGAGAATTACATTAGAGGGGATGTTAGAAATTACAGACAATTAGAAAGAGTATTCACCCAGTTTGGGCCTTTTGATTTTGTTTATCATTTAGCCGCAGAGTATGGGCGGTGGAATGGTGAAGACTATTATGAAAATCTTTGGCAGACAAATGTAGTTGGAACAAAACACTTAATTAGGCTGCAGGAGAAATCAAAATTTAAAATGATTTTTTTCTCCAGTGCAGAAGTTTATGGAGATTACAAGGGGAGAATGGTTGAGAGTGTGATGGTTAATAATCCTATTAAAGATACCTATCAGATGAATGATTACGCAATAACAAAGTGGGCCGGGGAATTAATGTGTTTGAATTCTGCCAAGATGTTTGGAACAGAGACGGTTAGGGTGAGACCTGTAAATTGTTATGGTCCGCATGAACATTACACACCTTATAGAGGGTTTATTCCAAAGTTTATTTATCACGCTCTTTTTAACAAACCTTATGTTGTTTATAAAGGCCACAAGAGAATTATAGACTATGTTGAAGATTCCTGCAGAACATGGGCAAATATTGTGGATAATTTTATTCCCGGGAAAGTTTATAATGTGGCCGGGAGACCTGAATGGGAAAAACCAATTGAAGAATATTCTGATATTATCCTAAAAGCTGTTGGGAGAGATAATTCACTTATTACTTACAAAGAGGCAGAACCTTTTACCACAAAAATAAAAACAATTGATTGTTCAAAAGCAATAAAAGATTTAAAGCATGACCCAAAAATTCCCCCGGAAGAAGGAATTAAAAGAACGGTGGAATGGATGAAATGGTTTTATAGACTGAA
>JAUXEA010000068.1 GCA_030620695.1 Candidatus Aenigmatarchaeota archaeon
TGTTGTGTAAACAAGAGAGTCCGCATTATTCCTAATTTCAATTTCTTCTTTTCTTTTTTTGTCTTCTTCCTCGTGCTCTTTCGCTTCTTTAACCATTTTTTCCACCTCATCATCAGAGAGTTTTGTTGATGCAGTAATTGTCATTTTCTGCTCTTTTCCTGTTCCAATATCTTTTGCAGAAACATTTAATATCCCGCTTGAATCTATGTCAAAAGTTACTTCAATCTGTGGGATTCCTCTTGGGGCAGGGGGTATTCCAACTAAATTAAAATTTCCCAGACTTGTGTTATCATTTGCCATTGGTCTCTCTCCCTGGATAACATGGATTGTTACTGCTGTCTGCATATCCGCGGCAGTTGAAAAAGTCTGGCTCTTTTTAATTGGGATTGTTGTATTTTTCTCTATCAAAGGGGTCATTACACCTCCAAAAGTTTCTATACCTAATGTTAAAGGAGTAACATCCAGTAAAACCAAATCCTTTACTTCCCCTGACAAAACAGCACCCTGAATTGCTGCACCAGATGCAACACATTCCATTGGGTCAATTCCCCTTTCAGGTTTTTTCCCTGTAAAGTTCTCAATAAATTTCTGGAGAATTGGCATTCTTGTAGGGCCCCCAACCAGAATAATTTTATCTATTTTATCTTTTGACAATTTAGAATCTTTTATTGCTTTTTCTATCGGCTCCCTGCACTTTTCTATTATTGGTTCAATCAGTTCTTCTATTTTTGCTCTTGTTATTTTCATTACCAAATGTTTTGGTCCTTCTTTTGTTGCAGTAATATAAGGTAAATTAATTTCTGTCTCAACAACATTTGAAAGTTCAATTTTTGCTTTTTCTGCTGCTTCTTTTACTCTCTGGATTGCCATTTTGTCGTTTTTCAAATCAGCACCTTCCTGTTTTTTAAATTCATCTGCAATATAATCAACAATTATTCTGTCCATATCTATTCCTCCAAGATGTGTATCCCCGCTTGTGGATAAAACATTAAAAGTTCCGTCTCCAAATTCCATTATTGTTACATCCAGAGTTCCCCCCCCAAAATCAAAAACCAGAATTTTATGTTCCTCTTCTTTTTTATCCAGACCATAAGCCATACTTGCAGCTGTTGGTTCATTAATCAACCTGACAACCTCCAAATCCGCAATTTTTCCTGCATCTTTTGTTGCGGTTCTCTGGTTGTCATCAAAATACGCCGGGACTGTAATAACCACTTTTTTAACAGGTTCCCCGATAAATGCTTCAGCATCCCTCTTTATTTTTTGCAGGAGGTAAGCGGATATTTGCTGTGGTGTATATTCTTTTCCATGAACTTTGTATTTATAATCACTTCCAATTTTTCTTTTTGCCTCAGTTATTGTTCCTTCCGGGTTTGAAACAGTTTGTCTTCTTGCGGGTTCCCCAACAAGCAACTGACCGTCTTTTGTAAAAGCAACAACAGAAGGAAAGGCTTTTCCGTAGAGTGTTGAACCCTCTGCAGAAGGAATTATTGTTGGTTTTCCCCCCATCATCACAGAAGCCTGTGAATTTGAAGTTCCAAGGTCTATTCCAATAATTTTTTCTTTTGCCATTAATGATTAAAACAAAAAAATTTAAAGAAGCTTAAAAGCTATTTTTCTTCCCCACCAGAAACCTTAACTTTAGAGTGCCTTATAACTTTTCCGTTCAGAAGATAGCCTTTCTGAAATTCTTCCAGAATAATTCCCTCTTCTTTATCAGAATTTTCTTTCAGTAGAACTTCGTGATAATAAGGGTCAAATTTTTTGCCTACTGCCTCAATTCTCTTTAAATCAAAATTCTTGAGAATTTTCAAAAAATTTTCGTAAATTAATTCCAATCCCTTTAAATCATCTTTATTCTTTATCAAAACCAGACTCCTTTCAAAATCATCAAAGATTGTTAATAACTCTTTTATCAAATTTTCATTTGCCGTGTTTACAAATTCTTCTCTCTCTTTCAAAACCCTTTTTTTATAATTCTCAAAATCAGCCTGCAAATATTTTAACTGCTCTAAATAGGTTTCCGCAAGTTTTTTTGTTTCAGAGAGTTCTTTTTTTAGTTCTTTAATATCTTTTTCCTCTGTTTTTTCCTTTTTTGGTTCATTTGTTTTCTTTGAAAACGATGCATTCATCGCTTCGCAATGATACCCCTTTTTTCCAGGGAAAAAGAAGGCACCGTCCTTTTGGACGAGTGTTTTGTGTTTTTCAGTTTTTTTCGCTTCTTCAGTCATAAAAATAAATTAGAATATTTTTTAAGGTCATAAGTTATTTAAAATTTTCGTATTTTAGATTATGGGAAATTCCTGTCCAATAGTTGACTATGATAAACCTATGGATCCAAGAGTAGGAGGAAGAACTTTGTTTGATTGTGATGATAACTTATGTAATCCTTATAAAATAGAAATAAATCCAATACATTTAAATTTGTTTAAAAAAGAGACAAAAGAATATCTTAAAAGAAATGGTATAACGGGCAAGTATTTAAATGAACTAACAGATTATCTAACAAATGAATATAAAAAGTACATAATTTCCCATGAACTTGTTCATTATAAATTTATAGAAAAAAATCCAGAAGCAATACCAAAATTAATGAAAAAATATGGAAGTGCATGGAGACCGATTTTAGAAGGAATAAATGATAAACAAACAGTAGAACAGGAGGGAGATTTATGGAAAGAGTTTAGTCCTTATAAAGGAGAAAAAGAATTGGCTAAAAAACTTGCAAAAGAAGACAAAGAAGTAGAGAAATATTTGATGAAAGATTATGATGTAAGTTCTTGTGTGCCTAACTAATTTTGTAGCAGAAAAATAGTCACTAATCAGTACTTAAAGTTTAAATATATATTAAATTGGTGAGAAAATGTCTGGAAGAAGTGTATCTGGTGG
>JAUXEA010000077.1 GCA_030620695.1 Candidatus Aenigmatarchaeota archaeon
TGGAGTTTTGATTATACTTTTGCAGATTCCTTATTACAGGACTTTTGAAAGTGCCAGTATTTTAGTAGCGGGTCTTATGATTTTTGGGGGTGTTTTTGTATTTTTATATGGGATTTACAGTATTGGGAATGAAAAAGAAAAAGGTGAAGAAAATGAAAATTGAAAATATTATGAAATGGTTAAGTCGGTATGGTAGTGCTTTTTGTATAGCAGGAGTTGGTATTTTTTCTGGAGTTGTTTTAATATTGTATGAATATTATTTTATAGAATTATCTGATATAGACTTTATTTTATTTACTTTATTTATGGTTTTATCTTTAGGGATAATATTTAAAAAATGAAAACTAAACTTTTTCTGTTGGGGTTATTAATATTTTTATTGAGCCCTGCTTATGCTCAACCCATTGATTACATACTACAGCCAAATAGTTTAATTTTAGAATCCAATGCTTCGGGTTTTGTGATGCTTCGGATAACTCACACCAATGAAACAAATATCACTCTGCCGATTTCATTATCTTATGTTTCGCCTTTTGAGTTAAATTTCAGCAACAATAATTTTAATCTTGCAGTTTATGAAAATCTGAATATTTCGGTGAATATTCCTTACAAGCAAATCAAGGCAGGTTCTTACAATAATCTTATTTTAATCCAGACCCCTTCAGAAGTTTTTGCAGTTTTATTAATTATTGAAATTAACCAGACTGAATCTTACGATTTCACGAATTTTACAAACAAGACTTTTAAGCAATCCGAAAAAGGCGTTTTTTATTTAAATATTTCAAACGAGGGGAATGTGGATTTGGAACTTCCCATAAATGCTTCGGATATTTTTTTAGTTGTAAATTCAATAAAAATTCCAATAGGTTGCGAGATTTCATTGCCTGTTTTTTATGACATTCCTGAAAATTTTTCTTCGGGAAATCATTTGTTAAAAATAAATATTGGAAACAAAACTCTTGAAATTAACGCTTCAATAATTGACGGAACTCTTCCCATAATAAGTTTGGATATTCCAGATGAAATTTATGTAAAAGAAAGAATCGAGTTTAATATTTCGTGTCAGGATAATGAAAACATAAGTTCTTTTATTTACAAAATCGGAACTAATCTCACAAAAAATGCAACCCAACCCCACACTTTTACAGAAGTAAATGACTATGAAATTATTTTTATTTGCTCTGATAATTACCTCAACAACTGCACAGAAAAAAGAACAATTTCAGTTGTCCCGATTCCGATTCAGGACTTGGAAAAAGAAATTGTAATTCCGAAAAGAAAGAAAGGCGAAAGAATCTTGCAAAAATTGTTTTTCACTCCAGCAAAAGTCAAGGCAAATATTACCCTAGAAAGTTTTAATTATTCTGGGGAGGCTAAAATAATTCTGCGTTCAGGGGGGAATTCAGTTTATCTTGCTGAAAATTCAAGTATTGATTTTTCAATAGAAGGAGACGCTTTTTTGGAACTTTCGGATTTGGAAAATGATGGAGATTATAACGGTGTAATAAAATTCTTCTTTGGAGATGATGCTGATGAAACAGAAATTGAAATGAATATTAACGGTTCGGTTGGGGAATATTCTGTGAGAGACCCTTTTAATATGAGTCTTCGGGGCTTTAATTTAAACTGCAGGGGAATCGATACTGGAGATGGGTCTGAAGTAATCTGCGATGGTTTCAGGTTTCCTTCGGATATTAGTCCTGAAGAATATGTTTTTTTCTGGTCAAGGTCTCAGGTGGAAACGGAAAAGCAGTTGTTTGATTCAATGCTTGAAGAAGAAAAGAAAAAGACAGGATTTGCGTGGATGATTATAAAAATAATTATCGGATTATCTATTGTGGGGGTGATTATTATATTTGTTATTCCAAAAGTGATGAGTGCTCATCCAAGAATTAGGGGTTCAGAATGAGAAAATTAAGAAATCGGAACTGGTTTGGGGAAGAAGAATTCAGGGATGTTGAGGCAACAGAAGATATTTTTTTGAGTCTTGATAATCCGAGTATGATGGGGTGGTGGTGCATCCCGACTAAAACCGACAGGGACAATCCAAAATACATGACAGTTTATTTCAAGGAGTTTGGAGTTTTGGGGGCTTGGCGTAAGATTACAAAAGTTCCTGTTGACGGGATAAAGACAATTGAAATCGGGAACTGCAAACTTGAAAAAACTTTTAGGGTTTTGATTACGGGTCGGAATGATGACCCCGCTTGTTTTCTTTCTTTGATTGTGGGGGCTCAATCAGAACTGGAAGCAAGGTTAAGAAAAGAGAATAAAAAAATTACAAGAGAAAAGGAACTTGCCGAAACTTATGCAGAAATTATTAAGGAGGGAAAATATTCTGAAATTTTGAGCAATCTTGAAAAGTTTTCAAGGCAATATGACAAGAAAAAAGAAAAAGGTGAGGAGGATTATGAGTGAAGAATTTGAGGATATGGAAGATGAGCAGATAGAAAAAAAAGACACGATTGATGAAAGCACAAAAAATGTGATAACCGCTCTGGG
>JAUXEA010000060.1 GCA_030620695.1 Candidatus Aenigmatarchaeota archaeon
AGGTTGCTTCGCAAATAACCCTTTTCTCGCTTCGCTCCAACACCCGTCCTTTGGACGGTGCCCCTTTTCTGCAAAGCAGAAAAGAAGGAAACGTTAACGGAAAATCCATATTTTTGGTAGCAAACGGTGCCTCTTTTCTGCTTTTTTCCTTTGGAAAAAAGAGACCCTTTTTGCCTTTGGCAAAAAAAGGTTTTGCTCTGCAAAAAAAGCAGGAAGCCAAAATTAGGAAATTGGATAGTAAGAAGGCTTTTATTTGAGGTATTAACAAAATGGCTTAAATATTGAAATTTGTTGAATCCTAAATAAATAATTTTTTTTATAAAATTATGTTTCTCAAATTCAGAAAAAAATATTGTCCTGTCTGCGGCAACAAAGGTGTTAAAGAAGGAAGTTGTTACAAATGCGCTAACTGCGAAACAGTTTTCTCAGATTTCGGAATTGTAAAAGAACCTTTCAATGGTGCCTTGGATATAAGGAATATGACAGACCTAATGGATATTTTCGAAGATAACTAAAAGTCAGCCTTTATTGGTTAAAGTTATCAAAAGTCCGACACACCCCAAACAAGGAAATTGGTCAACAAAAGACACCTTTAATAACATAGTTGCAGCTCCTGCACTTTGAGAGGACTTTACCTATATTATATCCTTCCCTCTGGATAACAATCTTATCACACCTTGGACAATAGGTGCTTTCATATTCAGGGTCAAAAACATTTCCAAGATAAACATATTTTAACTTTTTCTTTGCTTCCTCATGTAATTCTTTTAAGACAGAGATTTTTGTTGGTTCAAGATTTGTTAATTTATATGCAGGATAAAATCTTGAGAGATGCAGAGGTGTTTCTGCACCTAAATTATTTTTAATCCAGTCTGAGAGATAACTAATCCATTTTTTTGAATCATTATAACCCGGAATAATCAAACTTGTAAGTTCTATCCATATCTTATATTTTTTGAATTCAAGCAGAGATTCCAGAACGGGTTTTAAGGAAGCATAACACAGACTAGAATAAAGTTTCTCTGGCCCTTTTACATCAATATTTATTGCATCAAGATAGGGAGCAATTTTTTTAATTGGGTTTTTGTTAATATATCCATTAGAGACCCATACATTTTTTATACCAGCTTTTTTTGCTAATTTCATTGTATCCAGACAGTATTCATAGAAAACAGTTGGTTCTGTGTAAGTGTATGCAATTGAACTAACTTTGTGTTCTTTGGCTGTTTTTATAATTTCTTCCGGAGACATAAATTCTCCAAAAATTTCTCCCTGCGAAATATCATAGTTCTGGCAAAAAGTGCATGCGAAGTTACACCCACAGGTTGCAATTGATAGAGCAGTTGTTCCGGGAAGAAAATGAAATAATGGTTTTTTCTCGATCGGGTCTATTGATACAGTACAGGGTTTGGAATAAACCAGAGAATAAAGTTTTCCACCAAGATTTTTCCTGGTCCTGCAAAAACCTGTAGAATTATTCTGAATAAAACAATTTCTTGGGCAAAGTTTGCACCTAACTTTTTTATTGGGCAGTTTTTCATAGAAAAGTGCTTCTTTTAGTTTAAAATTTTGGGGTTCCATAATTAGTTTATTTTTATAGAATAGTATTCTGTTGGGATAAAATTAGTTTATTATTACTCTTCATTATTTTTTTTCTAAACACTTAATTCAACTAAAATAAAAATTATTATTGATTATGGTCAAACTGAACAAACTCTCTTTGCAGGGGTTCAAATCTTTCAAGAACAAAACAAACCTGATTATTGGGAAGGGTGTAACCTGCATTGCTGGAGCAAATGGTTCAGGTAAAAGTAATATTTTAGACGCATTCTCTTTTGTTCTTGGAAAAAATTCTGCGAAAGCCTTGAGAGCAGACAGGATGGAAGATTTGATTTTCAAGAGTGATAAAGGAGAATCTGAAACCGCAAAGGTTGAACTTGAGATTGATAATTCAGACAGGAAAATAAAACTGGACGAGGATATACTTAGAATTGAGAGAAAAGTAAACCAGCAGGGACAGTCAACTTACAGGCTGAACGGGAAAATAGAAACAAGACAAAGAATTCTTGATTTGCTGAGAGAAGCCAGAATTTCTCCTGAGGGCCTGAATATTGTTGCACAGGGAGATGTTACAAGGGTTCTTGAGATGAGCCCGGTTGAAAGAAGAGAAATTATAGATGAACTTGCAGGTCTTGCTGAGTTTGATGAAAAAAAGAAAAAAAGTGAGCATGAACTGGATAAAGTGGAAGAAATCCTCAGGGAGCAGAATTTGCTCCTGAAAGAAAAAGAAAAAGTCTTCCAGAATATTACAGAAGAAAAAAGAAAAGTTGAAATTTTCAATGAGTTGAATGAAAAAATAAAAAGACTAAAATTTTCAGTTGCAAAGAATAAATTTGACGAAAGTTCCAGTAAAAAAAACCAGATATATGGCAAAGTACAGGAATATGAGAATAAACTTTCAGAAGTTGATAATGAAATAAAAGGGGTTGATTTAGGGATAGAAAATAAAGAACTTAAAATAAAAGAAATCACAAAAACAATTTTTAGGGGGAGTGAGGAGGTCGAAACAATAGAAAGGCAGGAGAAACTAAAAAGTGAAATTCTAAAGAGAGAAAACAAACTTGAAGGAAACAACCTGGAAATATCAAGATTAAAAAAACTTATAGAGCAGGTTTCAGAAATAAGTAAGCCAAAGGGTGTAAAGTTCCTGCTCTCAAAAGAAGGGGTTATTGGAACTGCTGAGCAGATGATAAAATATGATGAAAAATACAAGGAGGCTATTGATGCTGCTCTTGGCTCAGCAAAAAATGATTTAATTGTTAGGTCTTTTGACAAAATAGATTTTTATATAAAATATTTAAAGGAAAACAAGATTGGTACAGCAAAATTTTTACCTCTTGACAAAATTGAAGGACGGATTGTTGAAACTCCAAAAGATAAAGGGGTTGTTGATGTTGCCATAAATTTGGTAAAATTTGACAAGAAATTAAAAAGTGTAATAGAGTATCTGCTTGGCTCAACATTGGTTGTAAAAACACTGGATGATGCTGAGAAATTTATAAATAAATACAGGACTGTTACCCTGGATGGTTCCCTAACTGAAAAGAGTGGTGCAGTTTCCGGTGGTTACAAGGAGGCTGGTTTTGATTTGGGCAAACTTCAAAAAGAAATAAAAGGTTTGGAAATGGAAA
>JAUXEA010000055.1 GCA_030620695.1 Candidatus Aenigmatarchaeota archaeon
AAGTTGGGATGATATGATTTTAAAGTTTTTTCCTGATGAGTTAGACCAAGCGAATGTTCATACAATAGTAAATAAAGCAATAAAAGAATTAAGAGAAGAACCAATTCAGGAAGTTTTGAGGGAAGAATTTGAAAAAGCAAAGGAAGGAGAAAGAGAGAAAGTTTTTAAAGAACTTTTGAAATTTAGGGAAAGAGAATATCCTGATGAAGATACTGATGAGGATTGGATAACAATTAAAGATATTAAAAAGGCGTTTGGGGTGGAAGGATGACTATTATATTAACAAATCTTGAAAAGAAAGGAAAGTTCAATGCAATATTTAACATTGATGTTAGAAAAGATGTTCTTGAAATTAAATTTGATATAGGATTAAGTCAAATCAGAGCCTATCTTGATGAAAATGAAATATATGCATTGAACGAAGCAATAAAAGATTTTTTTAAGGGAGATGAATTATGAGATTTGACATTAAAGAGGTAAAGAATTTCCTGAAAGAGAATGGGTTTGTTTTTACAGTGAGAGGATTTGATATGAAAGACAATTTTATAGAAGTAGAGGGAATTGGAAAATGCAAAAGAACAAGAATTGAAAGCAATACTTCAATAGATGACAAACCAATTAGAAAAGCAGATTTATATCCTTATTGGAAAGAATGTGGTTTTAAAGGAGATACTGAATTTGATGTTGTAAATAAATGGTGGCAAACAATAGAAAAGTTCTGTGGAGAAAAACCAAAGTATTTGTATTTAGTGGTGAAGGTTGAATAATGGGAAATAATTTTCAAGCTAACGGGGAAGGGAAACTTATCTTGGAGCTAAAGTGGAAGGGAGAAGATTGTGTTTATTGTCTAAAACTGCCGATTGTGAAACTATCGGGAAACTGCGGATAATGGAATTTAAAGTGGAAAATAGGGTAATAGATGTTACTGGCCAAAAAGTTGAAATGATTAGAGATTTAACAAAAAAATACGCCAATACTTTTATTTACTTCGACCCCCCATATTATCCTGTTGCAAAAACAAAAGATGGCAAGATTTCCCCTTATACTCTTTATAATGGAAATGACTTTTTGCCTATTGATTTTTTGAAATTAAAAGAAAGATGTGATGATTTAACTAAAAGAGGTCTTCCTTTTATATTAAATAATTCTGATTGCGAGTTCATCAGGTTTCTTTTTAGAGAATATATAATTGTTGAAGTTGATGAGCCCCGGGGACTAAAAACAGGGAAAGGAAAAAAGCCAAAAGAAAGATGTTTAATCATCACTAACTTTAAACAAAAAAAAGATTTTATGAAGAGTATATCTCAAATGAATCAGGTATCATCATGAAACATCTATTTTTAGCCTACAAATTGTTTGACAATTTGCTGGAGAATCAGCCGATGATGACGGGTTGTTATCAGTGGTTAAGGGTATTCAATTCTTCTCATGCAAACTGGAAAGAAATGGCACAGACAAAAAAAGAACTGGAGAATTATGATGTTATCCAGATTAATGCGGACCCTATGGATTTAAGATTATTATCAGAGGTCCGGGCAGTATTGGGAAATAATTCATCAACAAAGATTGTCCTGAATCACGACCATGCCCCTGAATTGTGGGATACAACTTTTCCTTTTCCTGTTGAGTTCCAAAGAGCAATCGAAGAAGCAGATTATGTTTTTGCAACCTCGCAGACAGCAAAGGATTTAATGGAAATGGTATCGAAGAAAAAGAAAATCCATTTAATTCCCCACCCCTGCGAGACAGATGTCTTGAAGAAATTAGCCACCTTTATTGAAAATAAACACATGCTCTATTTCTGGCACAGATATGACCATCAGATGATTCTGCCCTATCTTGTTTCAAAGGATTTGGGAATGATGGTATCAGTTGCTGGTTATATGGAGAATCATGATCCAAATCCAAGAGCATTTACAAAGGTTCTGAAATGGAATATAATCCAGTATTTAAATTTCCCTGATTTTATTAAAGTGATGAAAGAGGCTTATGTGGGATATGATCCTTTCTTCTCATATTCATACGGGAGAATTCCCTGTGATTGCGCTGCTTTAGGATTGCCAACTGTCTGCTCTGATTTTAATTATTCAGCAAATATTTGTTTCCCTGAAACGAGTTGTAATCCTTATGATGCAAAGAAAGCAAGAAGCATGCTTAAGAAGTTATTGCACAACACAGAATTTTATGAGAAGGTCAGGAAGATCGCCTTTGAGAATGTGGAGCATTTTAATCACAAGAATTCAAAAGGCAGGTATATGAAGATGTTAGAAGATAAATAATTATGGGAGATAATACAAAAAACCTGCCTGAAATTGTCATTGAAGAAACAAAAATGGTTAACGGGATAAAACAAAATAGTGTATTTATTAAAGTTACCGGCCAGACAGAAGAAGCCTGTTTTGAGCAATATAAGAAAGTTAAGAAAGAAAATGGAAAATGAAAATATCTTATACTAAATTAGGGAGAAAAAGGAAAGCAACGGGAGGAAAGTTTGTAAAACCCCGGACAAAAACCAAAGTTACAAAACATATTAACAAAGAAAAAAAGAAAGATGACAAGTAAAATTAAGTTATTGGAAGAAAAATTAAAAGATTTAGAGAGGTGGGAATCTCAGGGATATGTTCAAACAGGTGATTCTATTACAATTATTTCACAGGTAAATCCTTCACAGATTTTTTTCCATTTTAAACTGAAAGAAGATTTGAGGAAACAAATTTCCGAGATTAAAAATGTTAAATAAAAAAGAACAGGGTAAAAAAAATAGGTTATCAGGAGCAGATTTTGAGAGGAGAGTCAGAAAAGATTTAGAAGCAAGTGGCTGGATTGTAATTAAGAATCCAAATAATGTTATTGATGGAAAATTCACCCAGGGGAAATCAAAATATAATCCGTTCACAAAAAGATTGATGATGAATTCCGGGGGGTTCCCTGACTTTATTTGTTTTAGAAAAAGTGAAGGTTTGATATATGGTGTTGAATGTAAGGTAAGAGGGTATTTAGATAAAGAAGAAAAAGCGAAATGCACCTGGTTGGTTAAACACAAAATTATGGATTTTATTTGGATTGCAAAAAGAGTAAAAGAAAATAACAGGATTAAAATTAGATATAAAGGTCGTTGATTGTCGTAGTTCTTTATAAGTCCTATAAATACTTATTAGGTATTTATTTATGAAAAAAAACTATCTTGTTGTTGACATTGAAACCACAGGTCTTGAACCACTTGTAAATGAGATTACCTGCATTGGGGTTTTAAATTCAAAATCTATTTTACCAAATCAATTTGTTTCAGGTAGAGATAATCTCACAGAAAAAGACATATTGGAAAAGTTTTGGGATTATATATCTGAGTTTAATCCAAACGTTTTAATAGGGTGGAATATTGATAACTTCGACTGGAAATTTCTAAAGATAAGGTCCCTTCTTAACGGGGTTCAGATTTCAAAATATTATAAAAAGAAAGAAAGACTTGATTTAATGATTTTATTGAAAACTCCGAAATGGCAGAGTCTGAATTCTTATACAAAATTGCTTCTTAATGACCAGAAAATGCAGATGAATCCAATCGATTTATTCCAGGAGAAAAAGTTTGATGAACT
>JAUXEA010000085.1 GCA_030620695.1 Candidatus Aenigmatarchaeota archaeon
TAAATAATGGGGACAAAGTGAGAATAAAATTAAGTTACACAATGGGAAAAGATTATGATTCTGGAAAAATTATAATTGGCTAAATTCTTTCCTAAACCAGCAACAATACAAAAAATCCCCCATAGAAATAAAGAAAAACCAAAGTAATTGGAAAAACAATTGTGAACCGGACTCCTTCCTGGATTTCAACAAATCTTTTCTCAGCCATGAGTTTTTTTATATCTTCTTTTGTTATCCCTATTATATCCCCTTTTGCAAGAACATCTCCCTCTTTTAAATCTAATGTTTTTACCTTTTTCTTCATCCCTTTTTCAACAATTTTTGCATAGATATAGATTGGCGGAAGAAAACCAATCAGAAAAAAGAAAGGCAAATAAAGAGATATAAAAAAACAGGTAAAAATAAAACCAAAATAAATTGCATAATATTTTTTGAATTCTAAAATAAAATTTTTCCTGACATTCTTGTTTAGTAATCCGTAAATCAGGATATAAAAAAGGGAATAAATTCCTCCAACAATTAAGAGATTAAAAATAAAAGAAAGAGGGTAAGGAATAAAGGTGTTTCCAAGAAAAGGAACCAGAAAACCAATTCCCCCGAGAATCCATGCATCCCCATCCCCCCAGATTTTTGCTTTATAGAACAGGAAGCCGACCAGTAAAAAAATTAATCCTGCAGATACAGAATTAAAAAAATAAGTGAAGTTGTTGTGGATTAAAGAAAACAGGAACCAGTAAAATAATCCAAAGGAAATTAATAAAGCAGGGACTTCTGCGTGCACATCTGAAGTTTTTAAATCATAAAGACCAGCGAATAGAATCAGGACAAAACAAGTTATAAAAGGTATTTCTATCATTACTTATTTTTATATTTATGAATATATTAGGAAAATATTTTAGAACAGGTAAAAATAATTTGGAAGAACAGGAAAACGTAGAATGTCCTTATCCTTTGGATGAGCTAAGGGGACATATTGGTGAAATAATTAAGGTAGAACGCATTAATCAGGATATACCAAAAGTAAATGGTACCGCTGATACAGGAATTTTACAGTCATCTATAAATGGGGACTTTTTTTATCTTGGTGATGAAGAACATCCCAAACATATCTTTATGATTGACTGGTATAGAAAAGGTTATGGTGGAAAGGTGGATGGAGTAATATCAATTAAGGTGGGAGGAAAAGAAATCTATAGAAATAATGAACTTGATGCTTACTCTAAAACCCTGCTTTCATGATAGAACAATTCAATTTTAAATAAAAGTATTATTTATGTTGAAACACATTGCGATTATCCCGGACGGAAACAGGAGATATGCAAAAAAACAGGATTTAAAAATAGAACCTGTTTATTCCAAATCAATAAACAAAGTTTTTGATATTTTGAAATGGTGCAAAGAATTAAAAATAAAAACTCTGACAATCTGGGGTTTTTCAACAGAAAACCGGAAAAGGTCAGAAACAGAGAAAAAAATTCTTTTCAGATTGTTTGAAGAAAAAGCAATTGAGATTTTATCAGATGAAAGAATAAACAAGGAAAACATAAGAGTTAAAGTAATCGGGGATTTATCAAAATTTTCCAAAAAGTTGCAGAATTTGTTTGAAAAAATTGAGAATAAAACAAACAAAAATACTGGAACAAAACTAAATATTTTGTTGAATTATGGGGGGAGAGATGAAATTATCTCTGCTGTAAACAGTTTATTGAATGAGAAAACTAAAAAAATTAGTGATGTTGAT
>JAUXEA010000092.1 GCA_030620695.1 Candidatus Aenigmatarchaeota archaeon
TTGAAATTAAAATTCCTGAAAATGTTGAGAGTAAAACTTCAAACACTGAATGTTCCTGAACACCCAAAACAAGTAATTCTACAAAATTGGCTTGTAATATAGTTAATGAATTTAAATTAACATTGCTAAGATAAAGAACAAAAAATCCAACAAAAAACAAAATAGAAATGAAAACAAATTCACACCATTCCCTGTATTTTTCAAGGGATTTTCCGTTAAATTCCATAATAACATTTTATTTTTTTCATTTTTACTAAAAATAACCCTTTCTCTTTTTCTCTTCATAGAATCTTTTCCATTCCTCCAGTTTTTTCCTTCTTAATATGTCTTCTTCACTTTTAGGTTTTAAGAGTTTTCCAAAAAAATTCTTTATTTTATCTTCTATATTTTTTACCCTGCTTTCTGCTATGTACCCCTTTCCAGGAATATACCCCTGTTTTGGAAGGAAACTGTAAAAGAAAACAAACCCGACAAAAGACAAAATAAGAATACTGGCAACTATTAAATAAATAGGAATACCCTTGAGTTCTTTTAATTCTAAAGAAGTTGATAATTCCTGCAATTCTGCTTTTAGTTTGTTTATTAGTTTGTTTGCTTCTAAATATTCTCCTTTCTCAAGATGTGCTTTCATCTGACTCAAAGTCTGGTTCGTATTATTAAGTTTGGACTCGAAAGCAGATGCATTTTCAATTCTGTTTTTTGATTCTTTAAATGTTTTTGTCAGGCTCTCAAATTCTGATTTCAGGTCTTCATAGTTTTCTTTTATTTTAATTTTCTCTTCTTCGCAGGGAAGGATTGTCAGGTTAAATTTTCTTGTGAAAGTTCTCTCATCAGAAATTATTTTTAATATCAATTCCTTGACTCCAATTTTTCCATTTTCAGGAATTGAGAAATTGATTGTATATTCTTTTTCCTTGTTTTTGTCTAAGTTGATTTTTATTAAGGGGGTTATATTGAAACTGGATAAATTAGGGAACAAATTATGCAAAGTCACTTCACCAATATTTTTTATTTTGAATTTTTTTAATAGTTGTTCCCCCTGCGTAATATTTAAATTTGTCAGATTTATAAATTCAAGAGAAACTTTCTTAACAGTCAGAGTAATTGATTTTGTTTTGGTTTTTTCATCAGAAATTGCTTTTAATGTTAGATCATAATCCTTTGCTTCAAGGTCTGCCGGGATTGAGAATTTCATTGTAAATTCCTTTGTGTCCCCTAAACTCAAATCATTTTTCGTTGAAGGGTTGATTGAATAATAATCAGAACTTATTCCGGTTAATGTTAAATACAAATCATTAAGTTTTGAATCTCCTGTGTTTTTTACTTCAACTTTTAAATCATAATTTTTCCCCTGTTGAATTTCAAAAGAAGAACTTGTTGGTTTTTCAAAGGAGAGCGCATAATAAGGGTCATCACCACCATCACCACCATCTCCGCCATCAGAAGAGGGAGTATTTATATCTACATCTTTGGAAA
>JAUXEA010000122.1 GCA_030620695.1 Candidatus Aenigmatarchaeota archaeon
AATAGATACCTTTGATACATTCAAAGACGAGGAATTTAATATTGATGCCCTGAAAGAAAAACTTATGTCTGAGGGAGAAAAAAAAGTTTTGATTCTTAATTTCCCAAACAATCCAACAGGTTACACACCCACAGGGGAAGAAGTCACAGGTATTGTAAGAGTAATTAAGAAAGCCGCGGATTCAGGCAAAAAGATTGTTGTTATACTTGATGATGCATATTTTGGGCTGGTGTACAAAGAAGGAATATATAAAGAGTCAATATTTTCACAATTGGCTGACCTGCATGAGAGAGTACTTGCAGTTAAATTAGATGGGGCAACAAAAGAAGATTATGTCTGGGGCTTTAGGGTTGGTTTTATAACATATGCCTCCAAAGGAATCAAAAAAGAAACCTGTGATGCTCTGGAAGCAAAAACTGCAGGAGCAATAAGAGGCAGTATTTCAAATGCCCCTCATATCTCACAATCTCTTGTATTAAATGCATTTACTTCTCCCACTTATAAAAAAGAAAAAACAGAAAAATATAATATTCTAAAAGAACGGTTTGAAAAAGTGGTTGAGACTCTGAAAACACACAAAGAATATGAAAAATATTTCAGACCCTTTCCATTTAATTCAGGTTATTTTGTGTGTATTCATTTAAGTAAAGGTTTGGATGGTGAAAAGATAAGAAAAATTTTACTGGAAAAATATAATACCGGAGTTATTTCCATGAAAAATATTTTACGGATAACCTTTTCTTCTGTCAGAGAGGATTTGATCCCTGAGTTATTTGATAATGTTTATAAAGCATGTAAAGAACAATAATGGATGTAGATAAAAATATTTTGGATGAGGAAAATCTTAATAAACTAAAAAATATCAATTCTCTGGACAATTTTAGTCCTGAACTTACGAAAATCCTTCCCAAACTAAAATCAAGTGAAAAAGCGCTGGTAAAAGTACAAGATGATGAAGAATTACTCCAACTTGTCATATATGCCAAAGAGTTCATACTAGAAGGTCAGCGTTT
>JAUXEA010000079.1 GCA_030620695.1 Candidatus Aenigmatarchaeota archaeon
TTCTATTGCTGGCAGGCTTATTCCGGGATTTGCTTCCACAGCCTTATTTGGATAATCAATTTTATTAAAGATTTCATAGACTTGCGTTACTGGAATCCTGTTGCTGTGAAAAACAAGCAGAGCATCAAAGTATCTGGCTATTTCCGCAGATTTCAAAAAAGATTCCAAGTCCTCTGCAACAACATGCGGGGTATGAACGGAAATTATTTTGATACCAACAGATTCCACCAGATTAATTGTTTTATTTATATCTTTCAAATCCTCTTTTCGCAATCCAAGTTCTATTTTCTCAAAACCCTGACTTTTAACAAATTCCAAATCTTTCTTATTAGGAAGAGCTTTACCAATTAAATCTTCAGACTTCATATTAAATTCCGGATAGTAATAATTTATCCTGTTGGTTGCAATTTAAAATTTGCTAAGTAGCAGGCATCTCTATAAATTTTTTTTCTTCTTTAGTAAATTTTCTTCCTATACAGAGCCTCAGGTATTAGAATAAATAACTTAATAAATTTTCAATCCCAAGGTTCTATTGGTTCCAAATCCATTGCATTTCTAACCGTTCCAATAGCAGACGCTGCCAGATATTTTAACATTAAGTTGAAATCCCTATATCCTCTATCTTTTATCCTCTTTTTGAGTTTTTGTCTACCACGATCAGTACTTTCATCAATAAGATTTTTTTGACCTAAACTAATCCAATAAAGATAAACTTTTTCCGGGTCTCCGACCATATTACGGTCGTTATCATAGATTTGTTCACCATCAAGAAACAAATCTGATATTTCATCGAAAGCCTTGTGAGCTTTCCAGTAATCTTCCCTTAAGGAAGCAGAAGTATCTTTCCAGAAATCTTCCTTTAAACAACCATCTTTCCTTATACAAGTATCTTTTGACCTTAGAGAGTTTATCTTATAAACACATGCTTTTTCCAAAGCTTCTTTTGTTTTTCCAAAATATTCTTTCATATTCATTTTAACCACAATAATATAGTAATTAAAACTATTTAAGGATTAAATTTGCAGTAAACCCTAAATTTAAAGGTTTAGCAGAAGTTTAGTTTAGAAAAGCAAGAAATAGGGTTGTTCTTAGTAATTTATCATGTTAATTTAATTACCCCTTTTGAAATTTATTTAACAATATTTATGGAACGGACTTATACTTCCGAAGTCTCAGAGAAAAAAAAGGAAATATTATTAAAAGGATGGGCTAGTGCAATAAGAGACCTTGGAAACCTTGTTTTTGTTGTTTTAAGAGACTGTTCAGGAGAAATTCAGTTAGTCGCAAAAAAAGACAACAAGCAATTCAATGAAATAAAAAATCTTAGGAGAGAAGATGTTGTTGAAATTGAGGGAATTCCAATTAAAAATGAAAAGGCTCCAAATGGTGTAGAAGTTCAGATAAAAGAGATAAAAGTTTTAAGCAAAGCACAACCTCTTCCAATAGAATTTTCAGGAAAAATAGAAACTGACTTAAGCAAGAGACTGGATAACAGGTTTCTGGATTTAAGAAATCCAAAAACCAAAAAAATTTTTGAATTAAAATCAGAAGTTGTAAATTTTACAAGAAATTTTTTCAACACTCACAAATTTATTGAAGTCCACACCCCAAAAATTGTTGCTCAGGGAGCAGAAGGTGGAAGTGAACTCTTCCCTATTTTATATTATAACAAAGAAGGGTATTTGACCCAGAGCCCGCAGTTTTATAAGCAGATGATGCAGGCTGCAGGTTTTGAAAAAGTTTTTGAAATTGGACCAACTTACAGAGCAGAGAAAAGTCATACTATCAGGCATCTTTCAGAATACTGGGGTATTGATTCAGAGTTTTCATTTATTGAAAGTTATGATGATGTGATGAAATTGGTTGAAAACCTGATTTGTGATATTTTGGATAACCTAAAGAAAAACTGTTCAGAAACTGTGGATTATTTTAAAGTAAACTTTCCAAAATATAAAAAACCTTTTCCAAGGATAACTCTAAAAGATGCTTTTAACTTGATAGATAAAAAAGGAACAGACCCATCTAATGAGGAAGAAAAACTTATCGGGGAAAAAGTCAGGGAGAAATTTGGTTCTGATTTTGTTTTTATTACGCAATACCCTTTTGAAGCCAGACCATTTTATGCAATGAAAAATGAAAGTAATAAAGAAGTCACAGATTCCTTTGATCTAATTTTCAAGGGAATAGAACTTGTTACCGGGGGGCAGAGAGAACACAGGTTAAACATTCTGGAGAAACAGGCAAAGGAAAAAAATATCT
>JAUXEA010000042.1 GCA_030620695.1 Candidatus Aenigmatarchaeota archaeon
AACAATCCTACATCTAATGTCTAACCTACAACAATCCTACATCTAATGTCTAACCTACAACAATCCTACAACCAATATTTAACCTACAACAACACCAAATATCTTAACTCTAAACACTATTTTAAACGCGCAACATAGTGCTCTAGAGCATCGTTTTACCCCCTTTTCACACCCCTTTTTTGACTAATTTAGGGCAAAAAAAGGCACTTTTTGGATAAATGCCCCCCCCAATCCAAAATTTACAAAAAAGGCTCTTCATCGGATAACCCTTTTCTCAGAACAAACCACTCAGCAGGCTCCTAACTCCCAAACCTTTTCATCCATCCCCCAACAGCGGATTTTTTCCAGAAAAAAAACAAAATTCTATGCTTCTCTTTCAGACGCAATTTCCTGTTAAGTCAGCAAATATCCAGCCCCTGTTTCCAAAATTGCTGTTTATTTCGCTCCGCTCAAACATTTTTTCCTGATGGCTCAGAAGTTTCTTCGCCACCAGATAAGCAATAACGTCTTTTGGTTTTTTTTTCTTTAAAAATCCCGCCTTTCAGGTGTAATGGTTTTGAGAGGTTTGCGGCATTGTTAAGACCCGCATGCTTTTATGATTTCCCTCTTTCCGAAAAAAGGTGTCCCATCCTTCCAAAGATAAAGGAATGAGTTGGCAGATAGGAGTCTTAAAATCTTGAATAGATAATAATTAGCAACAAAACAAAAGATGGTCCTGCGGATACTCAATTAGACTTGAACCAGCGCCATCTTCGAAATGTTTTTAATTTTCTTTTTATCTTTCTATTGCTTAATGCAGAGAAAGGAAAGAGTTGCGGGGTAAACTCAAAGCCTTTGGCTTACTCAGACGCAACTAAAATATATCTGGGGTATTTATGAAGTAGGTGATGAAATATGTGGACAAGAAATTTTGAAACAATAGAAAGAGACATTAATTCAAGAATTCAGAAATTGGAAACTGATGATGAAAATTACCAGAAAAAGATTACTGAGAATAAACTTGAATTGGTTAGATTAAGTAAGTTGTTAGGCAAGAAAGAAGTAAAATAATGGAAGCAGAAATCAACAGGCTCCCGGACGGAACTTATTTAATTCAGGTTTCGCCTGAGGAGTTAAACTGCGTAATTTCAAAAGTAGGTCGGGGAGATGAACTTGACGATAGAGAGATAGTTATTGCCAGAGAATTTGAATTAATATGAACGACGAAAGTTATCAGCAGGGTCAGATGGATTTAATGAGAGAAATTGATAAAGTTTTAGAGACAATCACTCAAAATAACATTGGTTTCAAACTCATTAACTTTGAATTTGTTAAGAAAGAGATTCGAAAAACCTTTAGAAAACAATGATAATCAAATTCAGAGCCTCTATAACTGAAAGTAGGTTTGATGAAATCTATGAAAAATTGGATAAAATCGGTAAAGAAACCAAGAGTTTTTATGAGATGGGTGAAGAAAAATGATATTCCATTCAGTCGCTCCTGAATTTCGGGTTAATCTGGAGCGACTCGCTTTCCAGTTAAAAGACAATCCTTTGTTTAATCGTCTGGTTTTAGAGAGGCTGCAGAGGAGCAAATTTTTAAAGCGGCCCATCAGAAAAATTTCAACGCCTGGCTCTGATTCCTATTTAGTTAATGGAAGTAGGGGCATTCCTTACGAGACAGTTTTAGGCAAATCAGAGAAACGGGGTTATTGTACCTGTCCTGATTTCCAGAAACACATTGAAATTGCAAGAGAAAAGAACCTTGATTTTGTAATGCCATGCAAGCACATACTAAAAGTTTTTGCATATAGAAGAAGTATGAGACAATGAAACCTGAATATTCTTTTGAGGTATGGAGTTCTAATGATAAGTTCTCTAAATATTGGGGTGTTTAAAATCCGACAATCAACGTAGTAATTAATAAGTCCTATAAATACTTATTAGGTATTTTATTATGACACTTACAGAAAATGTAAGGGGTATTGGAGCTCCTATAGCTTCTAAGAAAAGGTGAAATATGGTAGAAAAAGATGAATCTGTTGTTAATCTGGAAAAAACAGGAGAGATTGAATTACCTGAATTTGACGCAAGTGAATATATAGGAAAAGTTGCAAAGATAGAATCAGTTACTGAACATCGGGGCAGTTATGGTTTTTACATAAAAGTTGCCACAGAAAATATTGATGAAGAAGCCGCATTCCCTGTAATTGCTTCAAGAATATTCGGGTTGCAGACCACAAAAGACGACAAAGGAGAAGATTTAATAGGCTGGGGAAAAGACACAAAACTTGGATTATTCCTCAAAAAAATGAATGTTTCTCATTACAAAGAATTGGTCGGTAAAGAAGTAAAGGTTCAAACACATACTTCAAAGGAAGGAAAAGATTTCCTGACTTTCAACTAAGGCAAAATTTGTTTTTTGCAAACCCTTTTTATTTTGGTTTTTTTTGTTTATAATGGGGAGGATTTAACTGGTGTTAAAAAGGTGTGATGTAATGAACCCTCCGAAAAAGGCAGGTTCAATTCCTGCCCTCCCCACTTTTTTTGTTTTCCCTAAACAGCCCGCCACTCATTGATGAAGCGGAAGTTTGTAATAAAACTTACGGAAAGTGGTGTTAAAATCAGCGATGGTTTCCCACTCCGAAAAGAGAATAAACTATCACGTATCGCTGATGGCTGGGGGAAAATTTTAATTATGGTAAGTACGGCAGCAAAGTTTAGAGAGAAAAACAAAGAGTGGTTAATGGAATATAAATATACTCATTGCTGTGAAATTTGTGGATTTAAAGAACATCCTGAAATTCTACAATTTCATCATAAAGAATTGGTTAAAGCAAAAGGAATGAAACGACATCAAAATCAAGGTTTCACAGCAGGAAGAAGTAGTATTGAAAATATGAAAAAAGAGATGAAAAACTGTTTACTCTTGTGTCCTAATTGTCATATGTGGTTACATTACAGTAAAAACAAATTTGATTATAGATAGAATATTTATTATTTAATCTATACTATCTATTTATGCCTACAAAAATTCAGGATTTTATTTCAAAGATATTTGCGAAGAAAGAAGTTGAGGATGAAGGAAAAGCCTTAATTTCAATTGGCTCAAACCAGGATGAATTTTCTTTTGGAAATTACACCCCACCGAATTATGAAAAATTAGAAGCAGCATTCAGGAATTATTCTGTTTTTGCCTCATTAAATCTGCTCGCTCAATCCATTTACGGCAGCGGGTTCACTCTTGAAGGGGATAATGAGAAAGCCAATAAACTTTGTGAACCAATCCAGAATTTAAAATCATTTAAGCCTCGTGCAGTTGAAGGAATTTTGAACGCCCTCGCTCTTGGTGATGGTTATAATGAAATTGTCTGGAACGAAGAAAAAAATAATATTGTCTTATTCAAAATTGTTGATACTAAAACCCTGGCTCCGAAATGGGATAGAAAAGGAGAAATTACAAAATATATTCAGACAACAGTAGGAGGGATTTCAAGACCATTAAAATTGAAGCCCGAAGAAATTTGCTTTTTCCGCCTCTTCCGGATAGGAGATAATATTCACGGCATCGCTCTTGTTGAAACTGTTTACCGCCTTCTTGAAATCCGAAATGACATGTGGGAATCTGTTGCGGATATTTTCAGGTATATGGCTATGCCCCCTTTGCATGTTATAAAAGAAGGAGCAAAATCAAAAAAAGAAATTGAAAAAGTAAAATTGTTGATGAAAGATTTCCGGAGAAAAAACTTCATCGCCACATCAGAAAAATACAAATTTGAATTAATGGAAGTTAAAAAGAATCTCCCGGAACTTTCCAAATATTTTGATATTATCAACAGGGCAATTTCAACAGGATTAAGAGTTTCAGAGGATCTCCTTTCAGGAAAAATTGCTACTTCAACAATTGGTTCTGCCCAGGCTTTAATGGAAATAAATGCGGATGAGATGGCATTTATTCGCGGAAAACTTGCCTGTATTCTTGAAGAACAGATATTCAAGCCTCTCTGCATTGCAAATGATTTTGAGGAGAAAGATGTTCCAAAAGTTATATGGAAAGCGGATATTTCAGAGGACCCTAAATTAAAATCAGAAATTCTTGTAAACAAACTAAAAGTTATTGAAATGCTTTTGACTCAGGAATTGGTTACAAAAAAAGAAGTGGCTGAAAAAGTTAAGTCCATTATTGAAAAATTATAATTATGGTATCAATCTTTGTTGCATCAAAACAGGCGGATATGATTTATTCGGGGAAGAAAAAAAGTATTGTGATGAAAAGGCATTTAAAACAATATCTCTCAAATGATTTAACTCTTGTAACAAAAAAGAAAGGAGTTGGGTTTGCTCTTGGGAAAATCAAATTATTCAAACCAAATATTATTAATTCATCAATGTTCTTGAAATTAGAATCGCAGCACCTTTTAACGCAGAAAGAAAAAAAGGAAAAGTTCCCGGGAGCAAAGAAATTTTATTCCTATGAAATCCATAAATTTGAGAAATTTGAGAAGCCGCAAATGATTCAGTTAAAATCAAATGTCCAGAGCCTCCAAAACTTTTCATCAAACGGGGATTTTTCAAAGGAGATTGAAACTTATAATCCAATGACGCTGACAAGAAAAGTATTGCAGGATGATTTTAAAATTGTTTCAAACTGGTATTTTTCTCAAAAACAGGGCAGGAAAATTAAGGCTACAAATGAGCAGGTTCTTGGCACAGCGTCTAAAATTTATTTTGAACTCAGGAGAAAAGGAACTTTGATTAAAGATGGTGAATTAGTTTCAAAGATAAAAGAAAATTGCCTGGTAAATTTGCCTAATTATGAAGG
>JAUXEA010000001.1 GCA_030620695.1 Candidatus Aenigmatarchaeota archaeon
GGAATTGGTCCTCTTACAGAAGCACCGAGTTTCTCAACAGTTTCTTTTATATCCTTTGCTGTTTTTTCTAATTTCTCTTTATCCCTGCTCCAGAGTTTTATCTTTGCTCTTTGCATAAATAATTAAAAATTTAAAGAATAGAGAGTTATCCGGATATAACCTTTAAAAGTATATAGTAGAAAATATATTTCTTTTAATTTTTAACACCCCTTTTAAAGTTTTCTATCTAATTAAGTTTAGGTGAAAAAATGAACGGAGTAAATCAGCCAATATTAGTATTATCGGAAGATGCTTTGAGGCAGACTGGAAAAGATGCACAGAGAGCAAATATTACCGCCGCAGTTTCAGTCTCAGAGATGATTAGAACCACATTAGGTCCGAGAGGAATGGATAAAATGCTTGTTGATTCAACAGGAGACATTACAATTACAAATGATGGTGTAACAATTTTAAATGAAATGGAAATCCAGCATCCTGCAGCAAAAATGATAAGAGAAGTTGCAAAAACACAGGAACAGGAGGTTGGGGACGGTACTACCACCGCAGTTGTTATGGGAGGACAGCTTTTAAAGAATGCCGGAGATTTGTTAGACCAGGGAATTCACAGGACAACAATTGTTAAAGGTTTCAGGCTGGCAATGAATAAAACAATTGAATTATTAAAAGAGCTAGGGGTAAAAGTTTCATTGGATAATACCGAAGAATTAAAGAAAATTGCTTTGACTGCAATGACCGGAAAAGGAATTGAAAATGCAAAGGAAGAACTTGCAGAATTAGCAATAAAAGCAATAAATTATATTGCACATGAGGAAGAAGGAAAAATTGTGATAAACCCTGATGATGTACAAATAGAAAAAAAGCAGGGAGGTTTTATCAAGGATACAGAATTAATTAAAGGAATTATTATTGATAAAGAAATAGTTCATCCTGCAATGCCAAAACTTGTTAAAAATGTAAAAATTGCATTAATAAATACTGCTTTGGAGATTAAATCAACAGAGACTGACGCAAAGATTTCAATAACAGACCCTGAAAAAATGCAGGGTTTTGCGGACCAGGAAGCAAGAATGCTAAAAAATCTTGCAGAAAAAGTTAAGCAGAGCGGAGCAAATGTTGTTTTCTGCCAGAAAGGAATAGATGATATGGTTCAGTATTATTTGGCAAAATACGGGGTTCTTGCGGCAAGGAGAGTAAAGGAAAGTGACATGGAAAAACTTGCAAAAGCAACAGGTGCAAGAATAATTTCAGGCAAGGAGATTTCACAGGAAGATTTGGGGGAAGCAGGTTTGGTTCAGGAAAAGAAAATAGGTGAAGACAAAATGCTTTTTGTAAGAGAATGCAGGGAGCCAAAAGCAGTTTCCATATTGATAAGAGGGGGAACAGAGCATGTTGTTGATGAAGCAAAGAGAGCAATGGATGATGCCATCTTGGGAATTGCATCCACACTTGAACTTTCTTCTTATGTATATGGGGGAGGAGCAATAGAACTGGAATTAGCAAGAAAACTAAGAGAATATGCTATTAGCATTGGAGGAAAAGAGCAACTTGCAATAAACACTTTTGCAGAGACTTTGGAGATAATTCCAAGAACACTTGCAGAGAGTGCGGGAAAAGATGCAATAGAATTATTAGTTGCTGCAAGGAGTAAGCATGAGGCAGGCAGCACAGAATATGGAATAAATGTCTCAGAAGGAAAAACAGATGATATGAGAAGATTAGGTGTTGTAGAGCCAACAAAAATAAAAGTTCAGGCAGTTTCTTCTGCAACAGATGTGGCAGAGATGATTTTGAGAATAGATGATATAATTACATCAGGAAAATCAAGTGCCCCAATGCCACCCGGAGGAATGGGGGGTATGGGTGGAATGGGTTATTAGTTTTGATTTTTCGGGTTCAGAAAGGGAACCAAAAAATTATCAAAATTCATATTTTAAATAGAAAATAACTTTAATTTGTCATGGAAATAAAATTTGAGGGGAACAAAAAAATATGAATTCTGAATTAGAAGAATCAAAAGAGTAATATAAAAAACAAGGGAGAATTTATAAAATAAGTCCTTTTAAATTATGGACTGCAAACTTGAATTAACATTAGTTTTTTCTTCTGATTTAGACCAGACTCTTTATGCTTATCTCTTGAAAGAAATAAAAAGTTTAGCAAAAACAGAATTTTTAAGGGGTATTTATAAGTCGAACAGATTATTCCTGAATTTTGAGTCAGACAAAGAATTATCCGGACTTATTTTCAAGGTAGTTAAAAGATTAAAGGAAGTTGGAAGAGTTTATAAGTTGGGTGTCAGGGATTTTTATGTTCCTTATTATGAACTGTGTTTCACCTGCGATTTTACAGGTAAAGTGAAAATTCCTGTCGGGACCTGTATTTGCAATGGTGAGAATTGCAGACTCATTTTTATGAACCTGGAGAAAAACTTTTTAAGAGGGGGCGTGAACAGGACAATAAATCGGATAAATTCAAAAATAGCAAAAAAAGAATTCGTGTTGGCTTCGGAAAAGAAAAAAGAAACAAGTTTTGAGGGAGACCCGATTGAAGAAATGAAGAAAAATAATTTAATAAAGAAAGGTTTGATTAAAGAGGAAAATTTCTACCTGCCGGAAGGTGCGAAATTAATCAACATTTTAAAAAACAAAATTCTAATTGAATTTAAAAACAAATTTAAAATAGAGGAGATTTTCATTCCATCTTACACCCCTCTTAATTTGCTGAGTAATGAGAATATTATAGAGTTTATACCACCTGAGGTTTTTTCAGAGATTGTGGCAAAACCAAAAGACAAAAACAAAACTTATGAGTCTTATTATCTTTTGGGAAAAGTTCCGAAAATAGAAACTGAAAATATTGGAATACTTTTTGATGAACTACCACTGATTTTGTATAAAGCTCTTGAAAACAAAAAAATAGACAAAGAAATGTTTTTTTATTATTTAAGCAATTTAAAGTTGGTTATCACCTTTTTTGATAATAAAAAAAACTATGAATTTTTAAAAAAAGATATAACCGAGTTTGTGAAACAACTAATTGATTCTTTTGATTTGAGATACAGAATTTTAGTAAAAAAATTAAACGGGGAATTATTCAGGTTTCAATCTTATATTCCATACAAAAAGAGCTGGCTTTCTGTTCTGGATATTTATTTCTCTAATGAGAACTATACAAGACCATTTAAAATAGAAGGAAAAAGCGGGGAAATAGTAATATACCTTGAAAATTTTTTGATTTCTGAAATTGCACAAAAAGGGTATTCTACTGGTTCTGTAAAATGAAGTTCATCTAATTCTGTCTTATCTTCATACGATATTTGCCGAAGTCAAGTGAAGTTCAATATTTTGGTACTTAGACCCATCTAAACCCTAAAATTTAAAAGAATGAAAAATGAAGTTAGAACTTCCATGTGAAGTAAGGGTCTCCCTACAAATGCAGTTGAAATGGAGTTCATTTTTAGGTGGAATTGGGAAAAAATGAAAAAATTAATCAAAAGAAATTTCTTCTGATTGAAAAAAAGTTGGGGGTAGTAATTATACAATCTAAAAGATAAATAAAGTTATTTTAGTTCTTCAAACTCACCAATTTCTTTATTTTTTCTAACATTGTCCCAGGAGAAAATTTTGCCGTTCATTGTTATATAAACACCATTTGGCAATGATTGAACAGAAGTTATTGCACAACCTAAATTAAAAAGAGCATCAGAACCACCAAAAGTATAAGGAATCATAGCACCAAGCAAAATAATAGTTTTGTCTTTGATAGCCTTTCCCAAAACCTGTGCAGTTTCAACCATAGTATCAGTTCCGTGAGTTACTATTAATTTGTCTTCTTCACATTCTCTACATTTTTGCAAAATTTTCTCCCTATCAGAATCAACCATATCTAGACTATCTTTGAGCATTATTATTTCCAGTTTAATATCCATTTTGCATTTGGCTTGTTTTAACATCTCGGGTAAATTTGTTTTTGTGAAAATTAATTCACCATTAAGTTGATTATACTCTTTATCAATTGTTCCTCCCGTTCCTATAATCAATATTTTCTTCTTTTCCATATCTATAAATTGGGTTTAAATTATTAATCCTAAAATCACCAATAATAAAACGAAAATAATAATTTATGCACCCTGAATTAAATATTGGAATTGTTGGTCATGTTGACCACGGGAAAACAACTTTAGTTGAGGCCCTCACAGGAAAATGGGTGGATACTTTTTCCGAAGAAAAAAAGAGGGGAATTACAATTAGATTGGGGTACGCTGATTTCTCTGTTTATAAATGCAAAAAAGGCGGAAAATTAGGAGTTAATGAAAAATGCATTTCCTGTTTTTCTGATTGCGAATTAGAGAAAACTTTTTCATTGGTTGATGCCCCCGGGCATGAGAGTTTAATTCCTGTTGTCCTCACAGGCGCTTCTTTATTTAATGCGGCAATTCTGGTAATTGCAGCAAATGAAAAATGTCCCCAGCCCCAGACTTTAGAACATTTAAGGGCTCTGGAAATCGGGGAAATTGAAAATATAATAATTGTCCAGAACAAAGTTGACCTTGTCTCAAAGGAAGAAACACAGAAAAATTACAATGAAATAAAGGAATTTATTAAGGGAACAATTGCAGAGAATTCCAAAATAATCCCTGTCTCTGCCCAGCAAAGGGTTGGAATTGAGTTCTTATTGAAAGAACTTTTGCTTATAAAAAAACCGGAATATCCTTCCGGAGATTTTCTGTTTCTAATTGCAAGGTCATTTGATGCAAACAAACCAGGAATTGCTCCAAAAGAACTGGGAGGGGGAGTAATTGGGGGAAGTGTTGTCCGGGGAAAATTAAGAGATGGGGAAGAAGTAATAATAAAACCGGTCTCAATTGGAGACAAATATGTTGAACTAAAAACAAGGATAAAAAAAATAAGAAAAAGTGAATCAGAAGTTGAAGAAGCCACCTGCGGGGGTCTTGTTGCTTTAGAAACAAGTTTAGACCCAAGTCTGGCAAAAACAGATGGATTAGTAGGCTGTGTTGTAGGAATCAAAAATCTTCCGGACACAATTTACGAACTTGAAACAGAGTATAAGTTGTTTAATGAATATGAATTAAAAACAGGGGATATTTTGCTTGCAACATGCAGAAACAGCAGAAGTACAGGAAAAATTGTTTCAATAAATAAAGAGAGGGTAAAAATAGAACTTAAATTGCCTGTTTGTGCGGACAAGGGAAATAAAGTCAGCTATTCAAAATTAATAGAAGGAAAGTGGCATCTGGTCGGGTGGGGCAGGGTTAATTAAATACTCAAAAATCTCTGATTTTTGTTTGAATATAAAATTGTTTTTTATACAATTTCAGTTTGCATTGTATTTCTCCTTCAATAATGAGTCCACTAAATCATCCAGTTTACAAGTTGCAAGAAAAATACATTATTATAGTCATAACACCTGTGTATTTATAAGGACTTAGGATAGATTGTTATGACGGGGTATAAATCCAAAACATGTGCAGAATTAATAAAGGAATATAATCAAGGAGAACTGCCAATGGGAGATATACTAAAATTTAGAGGTGTTGATGGGTTAGATGTTTGTAATGGTGTTCTTTTTGAGAAATATATTATTGGGAGAGTTGAACCTTCAATGAAAGATAATGGCTCAAAAGTTATGTTTTTCCGTAAAAATGGGGATAATGATTATTTATTGCATGATACTGCACCCACATTTGATTTGCAGGACCCATTTATTACACGAATTAAGGATGAATTGGTATTAGGAGGTGTTAAAATTTATCCTATCAGAACGAGAAGAAACGATAGGATGTCAAGAAAAAGAAAATATAAGAGGTTAGGATACGAGACCATTTTTTATAAAGGAAACAATATTGAAAAATTAGAATTGGTTGGTGAAGGAGTAGATGGGATGAAAGATATACGTCTTGTAGAATTGCCAGATGAAAACGCTATTGGTGTTTTTACCAGACCAGAAAGAAAAGTTAAAGAAGATGGTAACACTAAATACATTAAAGAGATTGGTTTTACTAAAATAAACTCTCTTGATGAGTTTAATAAACAGAATATCAAAGCAGCAAAACCAATAATAAAGTTTGCTGAAGATGAGTTTGGGGGTGTTAATGAGGCTTATTTGTTGGAAGATGGGGAGATTGGTGTTTTAGGTCATATTGCATATGTAGAAAGAGGGAGATACAGTACGGATAAAAAGCATTATTATGCAAAAACTTTTAGATTCAATCCAAAGACCTATCAAATTTCAGATTTAAAGATTATTGCCACAAGAGATAATTTCCCTGAGGGACAAACTAAAGAACTTCCAGGAAGAAATCCGGATCATTTAAAAGATGTAATATTCCCCACGGGAATAAGAAAAAGTAGAGAGGGAACCACCATTCTATATGCAGGATTAAGTGATAAGGAAATGGGTAAAGCAGATATACCTTATCCGTTTTGAAAGGATTTTTTAATATTGGATTCTCCTCATATGTTGAAATGAAAATAAGGTCTGGTTTTTTAACTAAATTTTTCTAAAGTGCAAAATTGGGGTTTAGAGAGGGTTTTCTCCGAGATTTGTTCCTTAAATAGTTTTAATGGTTATCTATTAGTGGTTAAAATGAAAGAATATGCAATTTCAATGGAACCTGTGAAGGAAAAATTAAGAAATCTTCAAGAGTATATGCCAGATGGATTAGATATAATTTATGACTTTGGGAAATATTTAGCAGATAAATTACCTCCAAAACTTGTTCCTATAGGTTTTAATATAGCCACAGGAGCAATGATAAACGCTTTGGAAGCAGGTGTTGATGAAGTTTCTGGAGAACCAATCAGGAATAGTTTAACAGGATATGATTCTATAGCTTATTATCTTTTGAGAGAGATTGTGCCAGATATTGCGGAAGCGGTTTGTCCTGAAGACTTTGCAAAAGATGTAAAGAAAATCTACGAACAAGTCAATGTAGAAATGCAAAAGAAATCAAGAAAATAAATACGTATAAAATATTTAGCATATGCTATATGGAGGCAGTGGAAGAAGTCTTGCTAATTTTCTCCAGAGTATCCTATCCCATCTTGCTTTTGTTTCTTCTTTCTTCTCAAGCATGGCATTCAGCAAAATATTTGCCACATTTTTACCTGATATTTTTTGGTACATTAAAAGGTCAGGGTCCACACACACATCAATTGCATAGTATTCTCCTTCTTTCTCTATTATATCAACTTCGCAGCACAAAGCCCCAACTTCTTTGGCAACTTTCCTTCCAATTTCGCTTAATTCATCAGAAGGTCGCAGGGAGATTCTGCTTTGAGCTATATTACTCCTGTTTTCTCCCTGTTTTGGAATCTCCTTTATTCCTATTACCTCTTCACCAATTATCAGGAGTTTGGTAACTTCTCCTTCTATTACTTCCTGCATATAAAAAGATTTTGATGTGCTGTGCATACTATCTACTATAGACTTTGCTGCGGACTTTTCGTTTATTACCATAACACCTTTTCCTCCATGAACATTTGCAAGTTTGAAAACAATCTTATCAAATTTACTCACAATATTTTTGCTTACTTCCGGGGATAATGCCAGATAGGTTTTTGGGTATTTTACTTTTGCTCTATCAAATACTTTTGCCAAAAGTGCTCTATTGGATAAATAAAGAGAAGCCTTTGGTTCATGACTTAGGGCTACTTTCTTTGTATGCAGAATATTTGAAACCAGATAACTGAAAGGGAACATATCACACCGCACATGCATGATACAGGAATTATAATTTGTTATATCTTTATCCCTGTACATAATCTTTTCATATCCTTCTATGTAGAGTTTTGGAAGTGTTACTAAAATACTGTGGGATATTTCTTTAAATTTCTTGGACTCTTCATAGATATAAAGGGCAGATTTATCATCCTTATTACCAATTACACAAAGTTTCATATTCTAATTTTTATTCTTTAACTTCTTCATTTACTTTTATCATATTATCTATCAGATTTAAACAATAGGTAGGCCAGATTTATATTTTTATAGGAGAAAAGGGGAAATTAGAGCTTGTAGTTCTGCATATTGTTTAAATTTCTCTGTGTTTTGAAGCAGTTGAAAATGTCCGGCGTAATTGAGGAATTAATCAAAAACTGGGCAGAGAAAAAACCCAAAGAGACAAAAGTATAGACTATCTTATAATTTTTATTTTTAATTATGAGAATCACATCACCAGAATTAATCAGGGATTTGGTTAAGAAAGAAGAAAGAGTAGATTCCAGAAAACTTTCAGAGTACAGAAAAATAGATTTTACTGTTAATCCAGTCAAAAAAGCGGATGGAAGTTGTTGGTTGTCTATGGGTGAAACAAAAGTTGTTGTTGGAGTGAAGTTTGGTTTAATGGAGCCTTATCCTGACACACCAGAAGAAGGGGGTTTGATGGTTTCTTTAAATTATAGCCCGGTTGTCTGGAAGGATTTGCCGGCAAACAGAGATATAGAAGTTTCAAGGGTTTTGGATAGAAGTATTAGAGAGAGTAAAATGCTTAATTTAAAGGAATTTTGTATTTCCAAAGGAGAAAAAGCATTCCAGATATTTATAGATTGCTATGTTTTAAACTATGATGGAAATTTACTGGACGCTTTAAACCTGGCAACAGTAAAATCATTGATGAGTGCAAACATGCCGAAATTAGAAGATGATAAATTAGCCAGTTCAGATAAAAAAATTAATATTAAAGCAGTTCCAATTGGTGTAACAGTATCTGGTATAGATGGCAAGTATCTTGTTGATTTAAACAGGTTAGAAGAAAATGCTTCTGACTTCTCTCTTTTCATTTCTTATCTGGATGAAAAAACAATTTGTGCAATGCAGAAAACAGGTATTAATGGAATTCCCATGAAAGATATGAATAAAATCTTTGAGATTGGTGCTGGGAAACAAAAAGAGTTGAGGGGGATTTTAGAGAAGTGAGTTTTTATTTTTTAGAATGTTTTATATCTTATGGATGTTTTAGTTGCATTACAAATTATACAAACATATGACCTACCTGTTTTAATATCTATCCTCTCATCAATAACTTTTTTCTGGGCTTTTATGGGTACAGATAAATTTTTAAGTAATTTAAAGAATATGTTGATAATAGCTTTTTTATTGCAATAAATGCGGGTCGGAGTAAAGATTCTATTTTGGTAATTGTATGGATAGTTATGTCTTTGATGGTTGGTTGTGGTTTAAGACTATTTAAAAATGAATTAAAAAAAACATTATAAAGCAACAGGACTTTCTCCCCCATGCCAACTTTGTCTTGGCCTGACCCTTATTTTATAAAGTCTTTCTGAATTATCATCTAAAATCAGGGCAACTCCTTTTAATTTTGGAAGTTCATCAAGATATTTTTCAATAGAATAAAGCATATAAGTCTGCATTATTGCTTTTAAAGCGTCTATATCTCTTTGCGAAGTTAGTCTGTGTGCTATTACCAAGTCAGCCTGAGATAAAACATCTGTGTGCAACTTGTCAGGCATCTGCGTAACAAATAATTGTGAAATGCCCGGTTGTCTTCCTTGTCTGATTACAGTTAAAATAATATCTGAAGCAGCAGTTGAACCAGTAGAAGGAATAAAATTATGGGCCTCGTCTGTAATAATCCAGCATAAAGGGATATTCCTTTTTTTCTTCTCCTCTTCTTCTATTGTTGCAAGTTCTTCTTTTCTTCTTGCCATAACCCTTGCTTCATAAATCTTTTTCATCAACAATCCAACAATCAGACTTTTTACATTCCATCCAACACCCCCACCAAACAAACTAACATCAAATATAATAATTTTCCCGGGCTGTAAAAATTCGTAAACATTTGTACCCTCACTGGAAAATATACCCCAGTTTTTTGCATTTAAAAGAATGTTTTCAACTCTTAATTTTATCTTTTCATCAAATTCTTCTTCTTCCAGTTTTGATGCAATATCATCAATAGAATAGTTACCTTTCATTTTGTTTAAAACTTTTGATAGCAGGATTCCTTCAAGTTCATTCTCACCAAATCCAAGGGAATAACACCAGTCTGCAACTGTCAATTCACTTGGTTTAAAAGAAAAAGTTTTATCGTAGAGGATACCCATTTCATCAAATTTTCCTTTTTGCCCGAAAGGAACATATTCAAAAACATTAAATTTCTCCGGCTTTAATTTCCATTGATAGAGCAAGTCTCTTTGTTTGTTATTTGGATATTTCATGCTCCAGAAAATTCCCTGAGTGTCAATGGATATAACACACAGGTTTCTTCTAACTTCTTCTGGTAATTTATAAATTTCTTCTGCAACCACCTGGCTTGTGTACGATTTTCCTGAGCCCCTTTTGCCAACAACAACAACAATATGGGGTCTTAAAACATCAACTTTAATTTCACTTGCAAGATGTGTTTCTGCCCCGGTTCCAACAATGTTTTTCCCGAGAGAGATTGTTCCTTTATTTCCAAACTTTTTCAAATCATCCCAGTCTCTTCCAACAATTATCTCTGGCATAAATAAGGCTTTTATTGGTTAAATAAAACTTCAAAAAGTTTTATCATTCAGGCTATCTTCGCCTTCGGCTCGATAACCTTTAAAACCCTTAAGCCAAAACTGAGAAATTGGTTAGTAAGAAGGGTTTTCTTTTCTAAAGAAAAACTCATTTTCTGAAAGAACACTCATCCTTTGGGGGCATCGTTGCGAAGCAACGAATGACGCTTAAGCCAAAAAAGGAAGTTGGTTAGTAAGAACCATCATCCACCAATTATAGTTTTTTGATTAAACTAACCCTTTTCTCGCTATGCTTCAAAAGCGTTAACGGAAAAGCCTATCGAGCTGAAAGCGAAGATAGGGTAAATGATAGAACTGTTTGCAGTTCTACCAATAAAAAGTTTATCCACACACAGAATAACCACAACTCTTGCAAATTTTGCACCCTTCTTCCCTAACTAATCCAGTTCCACAATTTGGACATTTATCATTTTTTTTCTTTTCTTCTTCCTTTTTATTATCATCAGAATAAAAGCTAATAACCTGCTCGTCCCTGCTTCTATCCCTGTAAACAGTTATTCCCTTGCATTTCATTTTCCATGCTTTTATGTAAATTTCTTCTATATCCTGTATTGTTGCTGAGTTTGGCAGATTTACAGTTTTACTTACAGCATTATCAGTGTATTTTTGTGTAGCTGCCTGAATCCTTAAATGCCATTCCGGGGAAACATCGTGAGCAGAAACAAATATTTTTCTTATATTTTCCGGGATTTCTTCAATATCCTGAATTGATGCTTTGCCTGCAACAAGTCTTATAATTTCTTCACTATACAAATCTTTCTCTCTAAGTATTTTTTCAAATAACTGGTTTGTCTCAGCAAGATTTTCACCGAGAGAGCCGGAAACATTTCTCATATATGAAATCGCAAAAATCGGCTCCACACCCGCAGAACAGTTTGCAATTATTCCAATAGTCCCGGTAGGAGCAATTGTTGTGATAGTTGAATTTCTCATCGCTTCTTCACCTCTAAAAATTGATTTTTTAAAGTTAGGAAAATTTCCTCTTTTTTTTCCAAGTTCTTTTGATTTTTCTCTTCCGGTTTCTGTAATAAATTTCATTATCTCTGATGCTGTTTTTTCTGCCTCAGCAGAATTGTAAGGAATTTCAAGTAAAATCAGCAAATCAGCAAAACCCATTATCCCCAAACCAATTTTTCTGTTTGCTTTTGTTGCTTTTTCTATTTCTTTAATTGGAAAAGAATTTATATCTATAACATTATCCAAATAATGAATGCAGTCTTCTATTGTTTCCTTTAATTTTTTCCACTCAATTTCATATTTATCACCAACTTTTTTAACCATTTTCGAAAGGTTTATTGAACCAAGATTACAGGATTCATAAGGCAAAAGTGGTTGTTCGCCGCAAGGGTTAGTTGCTTCTATTTCCTGTTCAGGGGTTGGGTTGTACCTGTTAATTTCATCCAAAAAAACTATTCCAGGGTCCCCATTTTTCCAGGCAAATGTTGTAATCAAAGAGAAAACCTTTCTTGCATTTAATTTTCCAACAATTTCTTTGTTTCTTGGATTTATTAACTCATAATCTCCGTTTTTCAAAACTGCTTCCATAAACCGGTCTGTTATTCCAACTGATAAATTAAAATTTGTGAATTCTTTACTGTCTTCCTTACAGGAAATAAATTCAATGATATCAGGATGGTTTACTCTTAAAATTCCCATGTTTGCACCTCGTCGTTTTCCCCCTTGCTTCACAACTTCTGTGGCTGTATTAAAAACGCTCATAAAAGAAATCGGACCACTTGCCTGACCAGTTGTGGATTTTACAATATCCCCTTTTGGCCTCAATCTTGAAAAACTAAACCCGGTTCCGCCCCCGGCCATCTGGACTAAAGCCATATTTTTTACACCATCAAAAATTCCTTCCATTGAATCCGGTACTGGCAGAACATAACAGGCACTTAAACCAAGTTTTTTATTTGTCCCTGCATTGAACAAAGTCGGGGAGTTTGGCAGAAATTCTAAATTTGACATTAGATTATAGAATTTCTTTGTAGTTTTTTTAATTTCTTCTTCTTCATCACCGTAACTTTTATCTGCTTCTGCAACAGCATTGGCAACCCTCTTAAAAAGTTGTTTTGGGGTCTCTGTTATTTCACCTTGTCCATTTCTCAGTAAATACCTTGCCTTCAAAACTTTCAGGGAATTTATTGGCAGTTTTAAATCATCTTCAATACCAAGAACAGATTTTATTTCCCTTAATTCTTTTCTTTTCTGCCTGTATAAAATATAAGATTTTGCAACATCAGCAAGATTATTCTTTATTAAAATTTCCTCAACAACATCCTGTATCTTTTCTACATCTAATATATTCCCAGCATATCTTTTTTCCAGTTTAACTGCAACCTGTTCTGCAATTTTCCCTGCTTTTTCTTTTTCATCTTTATCAACAGATAGAAACGCTTTATGAATCGCAGTTACAATTTTATTTTTGCTGAAAGAAACAATCCTGCTATCCCTTTTCCTTACTTTTGAAATCTCCATTTTATAATTTAGAAAGATTTTATATTAAAGTTGTGAGTATGAGTTGCGAGAAATATTTCTACTAATTAATGGATATTTAAAGTTTTCTATGTAATTATTCTATGGGGAATAGAACATTGAAAGAGATAGAAAAAGACGCCTTAAGAGAATGTAAAGAATATTTAAAAACCTTAGGAATAAAAGAAAATGATATAACAAAATATATAAAATATTTTGGAGTTGATGCTAAATGGGCTGTTGAACGTTTTGAAACACCCGAACTACTAGAGGAGTTTTATAACCATTTTGGAGAGGATAGTAGAGAGAAAATTAATGAGGTAAAAGATAAGATGGATACTTATGGAAACTATAAAATTAAAGAAATTTATGAAACAGGAAGAGAAATAAGTATTATGGCGGGGAAACCATAAGATATGAAAAAGAACTCCCCCCTCGGACTTTAGTTTTTGTTTATCCTAAACAATTATAAAATCTCTTTAAATTATGTATCAGGAACTAATTCGGTTCTTTGGGAAAGTTGGAACAAAGTATTTTGGAAAACACCTGCAGTCCCTGAGAGAATTAATTGAAAAGTCAAACCTGCCGATTATTTATGAGACTTATATAGGACAACTTTTTTTCTATTGTTTCCTGTCTTTTAACATTTTTTTTGTTTATTTTCTTTCCTTGTTTTTAACATTCTGGGGTTTTAATTCCCTGATATCCATAGTATCTTCCCTGATTCTGACAACAACATTGTCTTTCTCTTTAGCAACAGTTTTTTATCTTTATCCTTTTTACAGGTATAAAAAACAATTAGAAGATATTGAAAGAAATATGCCTCTGGGAATATCGTATATGAACATTATTTCAAAAAGCGGGGTGCCACCAGAGGATATGTTTGAATATGTTTCTAAAGCAAAAGAATTTGGTGAATTTGCAATAGAAAGTGAAAGGATTTATAAACACATCAATTTTACAGGGAAAGACATTATATCTTCAATAAAAGAAATTGCATCTAAAACTCCTTCAGAAAAATTCAAAAATTTTCTTTTGGGTTTTGTTGCAACAATTCTGTCTGGAAGTGATATAAATCGTTATCTTGATGCTGAAGCAAAAAAAGGTATTTATGAATATGAAGGAAGGCAGGAAAAATATACAAGCATTATGTCTTTTTTCGCGGATATTTTTATTGTTGGTCTTATAATTGTACCACTTGTTCTTGTTATTGTCCTGTCAGTGTTTTCCCTGATAGAGCCTGTTTTTCTCTCTTTTGAAATATTATATTTGTTGAAATTAATAACTTATTTTTTTATTCCTGTAGCAGGAATATTTTTTTTGTTTGTCCTGAATAGGGTGAGAGTATGAATCTGGAAATAATTCTTGTTTTGGAAATTATAATTTTAGGTATTCTTAGTTACTTTTATTTCAAATATGCAAAAAATAAGGAAATTATTGAGTTCTTCCCAAGATTTTTTCAGGAAATTTATAACAATACTTCAAGTGGAATGTCATTAGTAGAATCTGTAAGAAAAAGTAAAGAAGCAGAGTATGGAAAGTTAACCCCATTTATAAGAAATACTTGTTTGCAGGTGGAATGGGGAGTTCCTCTTTATATTGCTTTAAGAAATCTTGGGAATAAGATGAACAACAAGTTTGTATCCAAAATAATTGCATTAACAGAAAAAGCATCAGAATTCAGTCCAGACATAGGCAAAAGTATGAAGGGAATAAATGATTATGTTTCTTTATCTAAAAAATTAGAATTCAAGAGAAGAACAGAACTGTTTCCCCAGTTAATATCTTTTTACCTTGTTTTCTTTGTTTTTCTTTTGATTATTTTTGTGGTTTTTAATTTATTTATACCCTCCTTTGGTTCATTAAATATTTTGGGTTATAAAAGTATTTTTTCGCATCTTATCATCATAGAAGCTGTTCTATCCGGGATTGTTATTGGCAAAATAACAGAAAACTCTTTTATTGCAGGATTAAAGCATTTAATTATATTATTTTCCTTTTCTATTATATTTATATATTTATTATAATATTATGGTATTAGTAAGGTATAAGGCAAACTGTCCTTTTTGTAATACATTGCATGAGGGGAAGATTGAGATGAAATATAGAAAAGACAGAAAATTTAATGTGAGATATAATAATAAAGGTGCTCATGTATGTAATAATAATAAGTGCGGAAAAGAGTTTGTTGTTGAAATAGACAGTGCCGGGAATGTTGTTGCAATGCCAACACAAAAGGCAGTAGAAGAAGGAATATTACCCTGGGACAGGTTGGTGGAAGGGAAGATAATTGAAGTTGTGGATAATTAATTACCAAATTTTTTCTTCGAAAACCTTTCCTATTTTTCTGCGTTGCAGAAAAAGGGCACCGTCCGAAGGACGATTGTTTTGCCTTTGGCAAAAAGGGTCTCTTTTTTCCTCTGGAAAAAAGCAGAAAAGGGCAGTGTTTTTCAGAGAAAAACAAGTGTTTTCTTTTTATCCTTTTATTTTAATTGTTTTATGAGTTTTCTGGATAAAAGAGAAATGAGTGGCATAATTCTGTTTAACCTATTTTAAAAATTTACTTTAATTTATGAGAGACATTGGATTGGATGTAGAGTTTCCACCTGAAAAATGTGAGAGTGTAAATTGCCCTTTTCATGGAAACCTGAAAATAAGAGGAAAAATTCTGAAAGGAAAAGTTGTGTCCTTAGACCCGGAAAATACTGCAATAATTGAAAGAAGATACCTAAAATTTGTTCCAAAATATGAAAGATATGAAAGAAGAAAGAAAAAATTAAGTGTTCATAAACCGGATTGTATTAAACTGAAAGAGGGAGATATTGTAATGGTTGCTGAATGCAGACCAGTCTCAAAAACAAAGAGGCATGTTGTGATTAAAAGAGTTTAAATAATTTCTTATATAATTATAGTAAGTTTTGAGAAAATACTTAAAGGGGTATTATCCAAAGAATATCATAGAATCAAGAGTAAAGGCTATATAGAAAATGAGTCTGAAAGAAATAGATAGTTTATTCATAAGTTTTTTTGTCTAATCTAATATTCTTTAAATTTTCTTCGCCAAGTCTTCCAGCCTTTTAATTCTCTCTCCGGTTGAAGGGTGTGTTGAAAATAACTTCGCCATTGCATCTGCTTTGAAGGGATTTATAATAAACAAGTGAGAAGTTGCAGAGTTTCCCCTGACCGGGTTTGCTCTTGCAAAACCTTCTATTTTTCTCAGAGCCTTTGCCAACCCAATTGGATTTTTTGTTATAATTCCTGCTGAGTAATCTGCCCCGTATTCTCTTGTTCTTGAAATTGCCAACTGGACTATCATGGCTCCAACTGGTGCCAAAATCAGGAGGGGAAGAAACATTAAACTGTTCCTGTCAGAATCTCCCATAAACAAACTCCACCATGCAATGTTGGCAAGAAAGGAAACTGCTCCTCCAATTGTTGCTGCCATTGTTGAAATCAATATATCATGATTTTTTATGTGTGAGAGTTCATGTGCGAGGACTCCTTCAATTTCTTCTTTATCCAGATTGTCAATTAAACCTTTTGTAACCACAACAGCACTGTTCTTCTCATTTCTTCCGGTTGCAAAAGCATTTGGAGCTTGTGTATTTATTGAATAGAGTTCTGGTTTGGGAATCTTTGCTTTTTTGGCAAGGCGGGACACAATTTCTTTTATTTCCTCATTTTCCAACTTTTTTGCCCTGTACATTTTCAGGACAATTTTGTCAGAGTACCAGTAAGAAAAGAAATTAAGGAAAAAAGCGAAAAATAAGGCAATTATTGCCCCAAAAAATCCTGCGAGCAGAAATCCCGCTCCCAGGAAAATTCCTGTTAATAAACCAAGCAAAAGGGTTGTTCTAATAAATGCCATAATATATACTTAAATAAAAATTACCAGAAACTTAGGTATTCTCCGGGAAGGAGTTTCTGGATTTCATTTTTTTCATACGAATGTAAATTAGGTTCTCTAACAATAGTTTTCTTTTCACCCTCTGGAGTTTCATATCTTTGGATTTCTATTTCCTTCTCTCCATACATTATTTTCTCAATATCATGAACTTTTCCACAGTTGTCCGGGTTAATTAAATGTGCTCCCCATATTAAAGATTTATAATTCTCTCTTCTTCTTGCTTCCAAAAGCCAAAAATCTACCATAAAATAATAACTAAAATTATTTAAAGAAATTAACCAAAAATTAAATCAAAAATATCTAAATACTCTTTTTCCAGTTCATCCTCTTTTAAATTTTTTGAAATTAGTTTTCCTGCAAGTTCTTCAATTCGTTCTTTTATTTCGTTTTTCTCTTCCAGTTCTTTTACTCTTTTTCCTCTTACCTGCTTTTTATAGAGGGCAATAGCACCCTGCGACAGATATAATTTATCAGCAGCTTCCTGCTGTGTTAACCCGGAATTAATCAGTTTGTTTGCTATTATTGCCCTGATTGCGGGCAGGTAATTATTAACAAAAATCTCGCATTTCATAACAATAATATTTTTATATTACAGTGTTATAGTTTGTTTAAATACTTTTTATCTAGATTTCCCAATCTCCACAAACTTTTTATGCAATTTCATATGACCTGCCTGAATGCCTTCACTCCCAAGAGCTGATAATGCTCCAAGATTATTTGCTAATCCAACAGAGGCAACCAAAATCCCTAATTCTTTTGCATTCTGCACCCTCAGAATTTTTAAAGCCAGTTTGCCTTTCTTTGAGTTTGTTGCTCCTCCCACAGTAGCGATTGCCATTGGAATCTCTATTTTTCCAACCAGGAACTTTTCTTCTACCATCCAATCAGTTATTGGTGTATATTTTCCATTTCTTGCTGCATAAGAATGGACTCCTGCTTCAATTGCTCTCCAGTCGTTTCCTGTTGCCAAAACCACTGCATCTATTCCGTTCATAACCCCCTTATTGTGTGTTGATGCCCTGTAAATATCTGCTTTTGCCAAAGCACATGCATTTAAAATTCCTTCTGCAACTTCTTCTCCTAAATAACTGCCAATACCAAGTTTTTCTATTGGAATTTTGCATTCAACAGAAACAACCCTATAGATTGCAAAATTGGAAATTATTTTCAAACATGACTTTCCTCTTGTCAATTCCATTACGCGGGGGTTTATTGCTTCTACCATTGTGTTTACAGCATTCGCGCCCATTGCATCCAAAGTGTCAACCACCAGATGCAGAACCATGTTCACACCTCTCTTTGTATTAACTTTTCTTACTTCCAAATCTCTTGCTCCTCCTCCGAGTTTCACAAGCATTTCATCGGCTTCATTCGCAATTTTTAAAAGTTCATCTTTTTTGTCAAGAATATTTTTTTCCGCTTCTTCAAAATGCTCAACATCTAAAAGCTGCAGTTGACCAATCATTTTTGAGTCCAGATATTTTCCTTTAAAACCGTCAGATATTCTTGCAAGTTTTGCTCCTCTTGAGGCTGCTGCAACAACTGAAGGCTCTTCAATCTCCATTGGCACAAAATAATCCTTTCCATTGACAAGAAAATTTGTTGCAATCTTGAAAGGTCCGATATTATTCTCCAATTCCAAAAAATCAGGCAGTTCCTGGTATTTCCTTACCAGGCTTAAATCATCCTCATTTAAATTTGCGAATTCCTTTATAATTTTAATTTTTTCTTCCAAAGATAATCTACTGAATCCCTGAACTGCTGAAGTCTGCATTTAACTATTTGGTTTAAATTTTTTATATTGAGAAGCTATTGATTTTGTTTAGTTGAATTTGGAAAACCAACAAAAACAGAATTTCCGGAAATCTATTAATAAAACCAAAAATATAATTATGGGTTTCTTTGTTGCTTTTGAAGGTCTTGATGGAAGCGGGAGTTCAACACAGGCACAACTTTTGGAGAGGCATTTTAAATTTAGAAAAAGAGCGGTCTTGCTGACAAAAGAACCCACAAATAATCTGATTGGGGGCTTGGTAAGAGGCCAGTTAACACATGACTGGAAAAGTTCAATGGAATGTTTGCAACTACTTTTCGCTGCTGACAGGGCTCACCACCTGGAAAAAGAAATTGAGCCTGCTCTGAAAAGAAATTTTGTTGTTATTTCTGACAGGTACAAATCATCTTCAATTGCTTTTGGTTCTTTGGAAACAGATAAAGAATGGTTAATAAAAATAAATGAAAAATTCAGGGAACCAGATTTAACAATTTTGTTAAAAGTTTCTCCTGAAACCTGCATAAAAAGAATGAGAAACAGGCCATCTATTGAATTATTTGAGGAGGAAAAGAAACTTGAAAAAGTCTGGAATGTTTATGAAAGTTTTGTTTCTGAGAATGTTGTTCTTGTTGACGGTGAAAAAAACATTGATGAAATCCATGATGAAATTGTTAAATTAGTGGGAGATAAAATGAAAGGACACGAGGTTGCAAGTTTACTCTGAAATCCTACTCACCAATTTATCCCTTAAAATATCTTTCAGTTTTCTTATTGTTCTTTCTGCTCTTTCCCTGTATATTTCAAACATGGGCTCGTCCAGAACATTTCTCAGGGCATTTGTATGAATTGCCTGCACAGCACCAACCTGCTCTTTTGTGATTTCTCCCTCTTTTGACAGTTCACCAAGAAACTCAATTATTTTTGCAAAATTATCTAATTTTTTATTTCTAAATAAACCAACACAATAACTCAAATCCCTTATTATATCCCACAAATATTCTGAACTCTTTTTCAGGTCTTTATTCCTGTAAGCTCTCCTGAAATTTTCATAGTAATAATCCGCGTTCCTCTTTTTTCTTACAACTTCGTCAACACTGACTTCTGCCTTTGTTTCATCAGAAAAAAAAGGATTTTTTTCCGAAGGAAAAAAAGATTTCGAACTTTTGGTTCGAAAAGGATTTTCTTCTTTTCCGGTTATTTCATCATTATCTCCCATTTTTAAATCTGGTGAAACTTAATTTAAGGGCTTTAATTCCGGGTAAATTTTTTCCAATCAGGAACTCAACAAAGGCACCCCCGCCAAGGCTCACATAACCAAAATTGTTGAATGGAATTTTGAATTTCTCAAGAGCGTCAATTGTGTTCCCCCCACCAAGCAGGGTGCACTTGTGTTTTTTAAGAATCTCAAACAGTTTTTTTGTTCCAGACTCAAAGTTTTTGTTTTCATAAACCCCGGCAGGACCTTTCATGCAAACAACATCCGAGCCTGAGATTATTTTTTCATAGTTTTCCAAAGTTTTTTTGCCAATATCAAGAATTCGTTCCTCCACAGGCAATTCATTTAGGGAAATCTCAACTCTTTTTACTCCTTCTTTTTTGCTTTGCAAAAAAGAGGCCCCCGAAGGACGAGTATGTCTTTCAACTGCCAAATCAACAGGAACTTTTATTTTGTCTTTTGAGTGCATTTCATTTATCCTCTTTAAATTATCCAGGTAATCTTTCTCTCTTAAAAATTCTTCTGTCTTTCCTAAATTGTAACCTTCAGCAGTTAGAAACAACAAAGAAATAACACCTGTTGTTAAAATTTCGGAACGCGAGCCAACAAAATTCTCAATTAGCTCCAAAGGCTCTTCAGGCTTTGCCCCCCCGAGAATAAATGTTGTTTTTGAGGATTTTATCTTTTCTTTAAATTCTTCTAGTTTTTCTAATTCAAGTTCAAAAACAGGTCCTGCGATACAGGGTTTTAAAACCGCAAATCCGACAACACTTGCCTGACTTCTGTGAGCAACAGAGAAAGCATCCAGAACAAAATAGTCTATAAAAGGAGCAAGTTTTTTGGGGAGCCTGCTGTTAGCATGCTCTTCTATACTTTTGTCTTTTATTTCATCATCATAAAATCTGACATTGTCAAGAAGCAGGACTTCTCCGAACTCTAATTTTTTGATTTCATCAAAACCCTCACCATACTTCAGGAATTCAATTTTTTTATCAAGATTTTTCTCAAGTAACTCAGCATGTTTTTCCAGGGAAATAAAATCAGATTTTCCTTTCCTCCCCTGGTGGGCAAGTACTATTATTTTCGCTTTTTTGTTTACAAGTTCTTTGATTGTTTCAGCATGTTTCCATAATCTTGAATTTTCTGTTAATTCCCCTGTTTCAGGGTTATAAGGCAGGTTTAAATCTACTCTTACAGCAACAGTTTTATTTTTTAGATTGAAATCAGTTAAGGAAAAAAATTGTTTCATAATTAGAATCAGAAATTATTTACAATAAAAATAAACCATATTATGCTGGGGTGGCCGAGTGGTTAAGCCCTTTCTTTTAAAAATGAGCCTTTAAAAAAGGCTCAAGCCAAACAAGTAAATTGGTTAGTAAGGAGAAAGCCCTTAAGGGGAAAGAAAAACAATTCCAATATAACAAAAGAAAGGACCCTAAAATAAGGCGCTAGCCTGCTAAGCTAGTTTCCGTATGGATCCCTGGGTATGCTTGTTCGTTGATTTTCTCGAACGGTGCCAAAATCGAATCCCAGCCCCAGCGTAGTTATTTATAGTTATAAAAAGCCTGCCGAGCCCTTTTTCCGTTAACGTGAGCCTTTAAAAATATTCGTCTTTCAGACGACACCCCATTTCTGTTTTTTCACCTTGTGAAAAAGAGACCCTTTTTGCGAAGCAAAAAAAGGTTGCTTTGCAAAATCAGGAGGCTCAAGCGAAAAAGAAGGGTTAGAAGATAGGGTAAATGATGAAACTTCTTGCACTTCCCTTATTTAAAGTTTAAATACAAATCTATTTAGGTAAAAAATGGTTGAAGGAACGGTAAAATCCTTCAATTCTATGAAGAACTTTGGTTTTATAAACGGAGATGATGGAAAAGACTATTTTGTTCATTCAAGTGGATTGAAGGAAGGAGTAAGCATAAAAGAAGGAGATAAAGTCTCTTTTAAAGCAGTTAAAGGAGATAAAGGAGTTAGAGCAGAAGAAGTAGAAAAAGCAGGAGAGACTGAAGAAGTAGAAGAAACAGGAGCAAAAGAAGAATCTGAAGAAGTAGAAACAGAAGA
>JAUXEA010000009.1 GCA_030620695.1 Candidatus Aenigmatarchaeota archaeon
CAAATCCTTCTTTTTGCTTCGCAAAAAGGGGTGCCGTTTTTCTGAAAGAAAAACGAGCATAATCAATAAAAGGCTCGTTGGAAGGCTTACACCTATAAAGGGTTTCCCTTTAGCTGTCAATGTCCTGCCATTAGACTATCGGCGCATAATTTTATTTAAAATTTAATTATGGTTATCCAAACTAATTGGTATGTTTTAACTGGTGGTCCCTGTTCAGGAAAATCCCAGACTTTGGAATATCTAGCATATTTAGGCTATTTTACTTTTCCAGAGGTTGCAAGAGTTTTAATAAACATGGAACTTGCAAAGGGTAAGAAAATTAAAGAAATCAGAGAGGATGAAAAAGAATTTCAAAACAAAGTGCTGCCAATGAAAATTAAACTTGAAAACAGATTAGACCCAAAACAAACAATCTTTTTTGACAGGGGGCTGCCTGATTCAATTGCATACTTAAAGAAAGAAAATTTGAATGTGGACAAGGTTATCAGAGAATCCAAAAAGAGAAAATACAAAAAAGTTTTTTTTCTGGAGCAGTTTCCTCTCAAAGTTAAAGAAGATTATGCAAGAACAGAAAACAAGCAGACCGCAGAAATAATAAGCAAGCTGATATTTGAGGCTTATACAAATTTGGGATATAAATTAATTAGAGTTCCTGTTATGAAAACAATAGAGGCAAAGGCTAAGTTTATTCTGGATAAGTTGTGATTTGAACAATCAAATAAACTAAATTTAAATTAATTCTTTTTTGAACCAATTAACAACAATTTTATACATTTTTTCTCTATAGGGTTTTAGCCCATGATCTGCTCCATTGATTATTATTTTTTCTTTTGGTTCATTTGCATTTTGAAAATATATTTCCATATCAGATAGAGGTACTTTATCATCTTCTGAGCCATGAATAAACAAAATTGGACAATTGATTTTTTTAATTGAATTTAATAAATTATGATTTTCAAAATCTTTCCAAAATTGAGGCTTGATTTTTGTAATTGTCCCATTGGATTTTGTTCTTGTTGATATTCCTTCAGGATTATAACCCTCACCAAATAACTGTATTAAATTTTTTTTCAAGTATGGTGATGAACCCATCATAATTAAGCATTTTACTTTAGGTTCTAAAGTGCTGGTTGTTGCAGTTCCAAATGATTGAGCCAAAATCCCAATTTTTGAATTATCAACTTTTGGTTGTGATTGAACAAAATAAAGTATTTTAAATAAATCAGATTTCAGTTTTGATAAAGAAGTTTCACTATAATCACCCTCACTTTCTCCACACCCTGAAAAATCAAACCTGTAAACCAGAAATCCTGTTTCAGAAAGATTTTTCGCGAGATTGTCAAACATTCCAGATTCTTCTTTTGTAACGCCAAAGCCATGAACTAAAATAATAGTAGGATATTTCTCTTTCTGAACCAGAGGAATAGTTTCTATACCAACAAGTTTTTCATTAAATTCATTTAGGATTGAGATTTTTGCTTCTTTCATAAAATAATTTAATTAATTCTTATGGCCGGGATAGTGTAGTTGGTAGCATAAGAGACTGTGGACGAGCCTTTTTTATGAAATATATTACAAAAGGCTCGAGCCAAAACCGTGAGAACCGAAGAAAACCTATCGAGCCGACATTCGTCCTTTGGACGATGCAACATTTTGCGTAGCAAAATGAATGAGGCGAAGATAGGGTAAATGATAAAACTGTTTGCAGTTTTGCAGAAATCTCTTGGGTGGGGTTCAAGTCTGGCAAATTGAAAATTTGCAACTTTTCAGTTTGTCACTGAAAATCCCCATCTCGGCCCTTCAATTTTTTATTGACCAATTTCATAGTTTGGGGTGTTGGACTTTTAAATTATTCATTGACCAACTTCCTATTTTTTTGCTTCGCAAAAAAAGGGCACCGTCGGAACGACGAGTGTGTAGTTTTGGCTTAAGCCTTCCTACTTTTTTGCAGAGCAAAAAAGAGGCACCATTTTCAGAGAAAATGAGTGTTTAAACAACTTAATAAATAAAAGGCTTATCCAATAAAGTCTGACTTTATAAAACAAAAAACAACTATTTTATGGATTTTGAGAATTTAATAGCTTCTATTTATAATAATTCAATAATACCTCTTAATAGCATTACCAATACTTTGTCCATACCACAGGCTATTGAAACTTTGCAGCCCCTTATACTATTCGTAGCAGGTATGGTTATCTATTCTATATTTGTTTTCAAATTTTACAAGTTCATCTCCAGAAAAGATATATTCAGGATTAGCAAAGGTATGGACCATTCTATTATAAAAAAACTGGCTTACACATTGGAATATATATTTTTATTTCCTATACTGGCTTTCTTCTGGTTTCTGGTTATATCAATGTTGCTCTCTATACTCGCGGAAGTTGTTGCTATAGGTAATATATTTACAGTTTCAATGGCTACTCTGGCAACAATAAGAGTCTCTGCTTATTACAAAGAGGATTTATCAAGAGATATAGCAAAATTAATTCCTTTTGCCCTTATGGCAACACTTCTTGTGGATTTAACAAGTTTTTCATCCAAAGCCCCGTTTGGGGTTTTAAACCAACTCCCTCTGGTTTTGGATACTCTTGTTTACTATTTCATTTTTATTGTAGTACTTGAATTTATTTTGCGGCTTATATTTCACGGGAAGCCCAGAATTTATGTTGAATCATAAACAACATATAATTAATTACCTGTTACTTTAATTCTTCAAATCTCTCTAAAACTTTCTTTCTCCCAATTGCATCAATTAACATTGCTAATTTTGGACCCTGTTTTTTCCCAATTAAAACAAGGTAAGCAGTCTGAAAAATTCCACTTCCTCTTTTTTTTGCAACTTCAAAAATTTGTTTTTGTAGTTCTTCTGTTGAACATTTATTTTTTAGCAAAGAAGAAATTTCCTTCAAGCCCTCTCTTTGATTGTCTGTTACTTCAATTTTATTTTCTACCAATTTAATTTTGACATCAGCAGGAGCATAGTTTTCTATCCAGTATTTTGCTTTTTCCACCCTCTCAACTGACAACTTTAAATCCATCTCGCTCATTTCAATATTTCTCTCCATCATTAGTTTTGAAATATATTTTCTGAGATTGTCCTCTGGAACAACCTGGACAAGCAAAACCAGTTCTGAAAAAGAAATTCTTTGTGGACATTTTTCATACTTTTCCATTCTGCTTAATTCATACCTCCTTTTCAAATCATTGTCTCTTTCTTTTTTGTTTTCCAAAACCTTTTTTTCGCTTTGCGAAAAAGGGTCTCTTTTTTCCGAAGGAAAAAAGCAGAAAGATGCACCGTCGGAACGACGAGTGCCTTCTTCCACTCCAAAATAAATTCTCTCGCACTTGTCAAATTCATTATAGATATTGTAAATATCCAAATCAAAAGGAACAAAAATTGTCTTGTTTAATCTTTGCGCATAAATGAATCTTACTAATTCAGGCTCATAAATATTTAGCAACTGGGAAACTGTTGCAATATTCCCTTTAGAAGAACTCATTTTTTCTTTTTGTCCTTTTAAATGTATAAATTCATACATAGGTCCAACTGGAGGCTCGTAACCAAAAATTTCTTTTGATAACATTACTGCAGTGTCCCATGAACCTCCCCGTGATTTGTGGTCTTTACCTGAACTCTCAAAATCAACTCCAAAGTAAGCCCATCTTGAAGGCCAGTCAATTCTCCATTTCATGTTAACCGCATCAGTTACTTCTCTAAAATCAATTTCATTTTCAAATCCACAGGAACATTTGTAAGATAATTTATACCCGCCTAGATAATTTATAATTGTAGAATCTTTTCCACATTTTTCACAGTACAGGCTAATTGGAAGCCAGTCATCAGCAAGAGGCTCTTTTCTGAATTTATTCAGAATTTCCTTTACTTTATCTGTTTTCTCTAGAGCAGTTTTTATATTTTCTGTAAAAGTTCCTTTCTTGTATAATTCTGTTGCATTCATGTAAACAGGTTCTATATTCAAGGTTCTCATTTCTTCTACTAATTCTGATTCAAAATGTTCTGCATAGGATTTATGACACCCAAAAGGGTCAGGCACTTTACTTAACGGCATTCCAATATATTTTTCAAATTCTCCGGGAACTCCTTTTGGAACTTTCCTGAACCTGTCAAAATCATCCCAGATATAAATAAATTTTGCTTTATTTGTCCCAAGTTTTAAAATTCCCTGATAAACAAAATACTGGGTTAAAATTTCCCTTGCATTTCCAATATGAACAACACCTGAGGGGGTAATTCCGCTCTCAACAATATATTCTTTTTTCCCCTTTTTTTCAACAACCTGTTTTGCAAAACCATCTGCCCAGTGCATAAATATTATTTTTCAACCTTTTTAATAATCCTTCCTATCACATCATTAATATCAAATTTGTTTTGAATATCTACAACTATATCCGCATATTTTTTGTAAAGAGGTAATCTGCTATTAAAAAGTTCTCTTAAAGTATTGTTTTTTAGCCCAATAATTCCTCTTGTCTCCTGATTTATAAGTCTGTTTTGTATGTTCTTAAATGAATCATTCAGAAAAACAACAGTAGAATTATTTTTAAGAAATTTCATAGATTCAGAAGAATAGATTACACTCCCTCCAGGAGAAATTATGCAATTATCAAATTTATCCAATTCTAAAATACATTTTTCTTCTATTTTTAAAAGCCTGTTATCACCTAAATTATCTATTATTTGCTGTGGTTTTAACTTCATCTTTTTTTCAATTATTTTGTCTATATCTATAAAAGTATAATTTAATTTCTCTGCTAATTTTCTTCCAACAAAGCTTTTTCCAACTCCCGCCATACCAATTAAAGTTATATTCATAATTCTAATTTAAGATATTTATACTTTTGAGTGTATATTCTTTTTGTGAATCAAAATAAACTTGATTTCAACACAAATAATTAATATTGCTCATTTTTATGATATTTATGAGTGTTAGGAAAGTCAGATTAGAAGATAAAGAAAAATTAGAAGAACTGGCAAATAAATATTTAGTAAAGTTGTACGGAGACCAAAGTAAAGCATTAAAAGGCTGGTTAACAGGTTCTAATTATAAGCATGCCTGGGTATACGAAACAGATGAAAGAAACATAACCGGGCTTATTGCGGTCTCAGATAAACCAGATAAAAATTATATAAAGCTTTCCACTTTTATTGTTAGAAAAGAATATAAAAACAAAGGAATCGGTAAACTTCTTTTAGAGAAAGCATTGTGTTATGTAAGGGAATCTGAAAAAGAAGAACTATCAGTAACAGTTGGAGAGGACATTGTAGACAGTTTAACCTTCTTTTATAGACACGATTTTAAATTAAAAAAAGAACTGCCTGATAAATATAGAAAAGGCAAAAAAGAGTTGGTTCTTACCAGGGTGATAAAATGAGAAAAATATTTTTTAAACAAAAATATCTGGATTATATTCTAGAAGGTAAAAAACCATTGGAAGGGAGGGTAGGTTATGACAATATTAAAAAGTTCAAAGTAGGTGACTATATTTATTTGAATGGCAAATATAAAGCTCAGATAATAGATATTAAAAAATATTCTACTTTTAAAGAAGCTGTGGATGAAAATAATTACAAATTGTTAATTCCTGATGCTAATTCTCCGGAAGAAGCAATAAAGGTATATGAAAAATTATACCCTATTTGGAAACAAACACAATTAGGTGTTTATATTTTTAAGATTAAATATCCGGTATAATTCTTCTGCTTTACATTGCAACTCAAAAATTCTGAAGAATTTTTATTACTATTCATTTTATGAAATCTAACACTTATTTTAATCAATATTAAATTATTGCAAATTTGCAAAAGAACAGACTATGAAATTTACGATGGTAATCCCATCATACTGGTCAAGAGAAAGTGAAATTGGTTGGAGAGAAGGAGATACAATCCATGACCATCCAACCCCTCTGGATGAAGGGGGTACTTTATTCAGGGCTATACAAAGTATAAAAAATCTGGATAATAAAAATTTTCAACTGGTAATAATTTCAGTTGCCTCAGCTAAGGATATAGAATCAAAAATAGAAGATAAAGTTGCAAATATCATTAAATCATCAAATCCTGGTGTAGATGTATTCCTCTTTGGACCTTCTCATCTTAAACAGGTACATCAATTGCTGATTAATGAGGGTAAAGAAGAATATAATAGCATGCTTCAACTTAAAGGTTATTCTAACATCAGGAATCTTTGTATATTTATCCCGCATATACTGGGTTCGGATGCCGCAGTGCTTATTGATGATGATGAAGTATTTGAAGACCCCAAATTCATGTCAAAAGCAGGAGAATTTATTGGAAAAGAAATAAACAGAAAAACAATTAATGCGATTGCAGGGTATTATCTCCAGCCAAATGGAGATTACCATGTTAAAAAACCTTCCCGCCCATGGATGAATTACTGGAACCAGTATGAAAGTATGAATAAAGCTTTTGACAAAATCATCGGGACTGAACCAAGATTAAAAGAAACCCCTTTTGTTTTTGGGGGAAATATGATTATTCACAGGAATCTTTTTACAGTTGTGCCCTTTGACCCTAATGTTCCAAGGGGAGAAGATATTGACTTTTTGATGAATGCGAGAATGTTTGGTTATTCTTTTTATCTTGACAACCAACTTTCCATCAAACATCTCCCCCCACCAAAATCGCATCCTGTGTGGAAAAGTTTGCGGGAGGATATATATCGTTTTATTTATGAACGTGCGAAGATAGCCCAACAGAAAGATGTTAAAGGAATGACAAGAGTTTATCCTGAGGAGTTTGACCCTTACCCGGGGTGTTTTCTGAAACCAGACCTTGAAACTAAAATAGAAAATTCCTGTAAATTATTATCAGAGGAATATCTCGCACAGGGTGATAAAGAAGCCAGTGAAGAGACCCTGAGAAATATTCTACTTGCCAGAACAGATGCAATGCCGAAATTTGACCCGTTTCAGAATTTGTGTGAATTACAGAAACAATGGCAGGAATTGATGTCTTTTACAGCCCAAAAACGAATTTGCTCCCAAATGGAGGGGATTATCTGTGAAAAGGTATAATATTGCCAAAGGGATTATACAAACAGAATATCTGAAGATAAACTGGTTTTCCTGTTTATTTTAAAGTTTTACTAATTATAAAATGGCAACACCAAAAGGACCAAGAAGGGGAAGTTTGCAATTTTGGCCGAGAGTCAGATCTAAAAGAATCTATCCAAAAATTTCTTTCTGGAGCAAAGATTTATTAAGCGGTTTCTGTGCATATAAAGCAGGGATGGTGCAATATTCGGCAATAGAAACAAGAAAAAACATTAACAAAGGAAAAGAGATTGTAAAGGCAGCAACTGTTCTTGAAATACCTATAGTCTATCCGATTTCACTTGTTTTTTACAGGAAGGGGAGAAAAAGTGCAGAATATTTTAATGTAAAAGAATTATCAAAGGATTTTAAAAAAGACTTAAAGAGGAAAATAAAGTTTAAGGAAGAAGAAAAAGGAAAAGCACCCGATGATTTTGATGAATTAAGAATAAAAGTGGCAACATTCCCAAGAAAATCAAAACTCAAGAAAACCCCTGAAGTTTTTGAACTTGGGTGCAATCTTGATGTGGAAAAAGCAAAGGAATTGTTTGGAAAGGATTTAAAAGTTGAGGATTATTTTTCTGCGGGTGAATATGTGGACATAACTTCTGTAACAAAAGGGAAAGGGACGCAGGGTGTTATTAAAAGATTTGGAGTTAAATTAAGAAACCATAAAGCTAAGAAAGGAAGGAGAAGAGTTGGAAGCATTGGTGGTGTTATACCAAGAAAAGTTGACTGGAGAGTGCCAATGGCAGGGCAGATGGGTTATGGGCAGAGAACAGAATTTAACAAGTTAATTTTGAAAATTTCTGACAATTTAGATGAAATTAATCCAAAACAGGGATTTAAAGAATATGGTCTTGTAAACACAAAATATTTGCTGGTGGAAGGTTCTGTTCCCGGACCAAGAAAAAGGCTGATTATTTTAAGAAAGCCAAAAAAGCAGAAAAAAGAGATTTTGCAGGTTAAGGAAATTTTAAAGTAAATTTATATTTAAGCAACATTTATTAATTTTATTTAATTAATAAGATGAGACAACAGTTTAGCAGTAACTGGGTAAGAAGCAGGCAGCCGAGAAAGCAAAGGAAATATATGATAAATGCTCCGCTTCATGTCAGGCAAAAACTTATGCATGCCAATTTATCCAAAGAACTGAGGGAAAAATATGATAAAAGAAGTCTTCCTGTGAGAAAAGATGATAAAGTCAAAGTGATGAGAGGGAAATTCAAGGGAAAAATTGTAAAGGTTGCAGAAATAAACCTCAAAACCCTGAAAGTTTATCTGGAGGAGGTTACAAGAAAAAGAGTGGATGGAAGAGAAGTCCCCGTACCGATTCAGCCTTCAAATCTGCAGATTGTTTCTGCTGCAATGGAGGATAAAAAGAGAATAAAGATTTTGGATAGAAAGAAAAAAGATAAAAAAATTGGAGGGAAAGAACTTACAAAAAAGGCTGATGAAAAGAAATAAATATAGAGATAATATATTATGGTAATTGATTCTATAATTTCAATGCTAATTTCTTGGTTAGTCCCATCAATAATTGCAGCAATCGGGATAATGCTTTCAAGTAAAATAATTGAACACAATCTGGAATTTAAGCGCGCTATTGTGATGGCTCTGCTTGCAAATATTCTACCAATAATTGTTTCTATGTTTTTTGGTTCCTTCTTCTTTTTGTTGCCTTTTGGTTCAGTAATTCTTACTCTGTTTTGTTGGATTATTTTAGCTCTGATAATAATGTCTGATATGGAGATGTTTGACAGAGTAAAAGTAGCAATCCTTGGTTTTGTAATCACAGAAATTATCTGGTTTATTTTGCCTTTTTTTGGAATTTAGATTACCAGAATTTTGTTGAGATGAAAATTGTTAAAGATGTATATATAGCAAGATTAAAAGAAACTTGGAAAAATGTTCTGACAGGCTCTCCCAGATTTTTTAGGAAGTAAAGTTTTTAAATAACAGGTTGACGACAACTTGATGTTTCCACCAATTAGGCAGTACTTACCAAATCGCTAAAAGGCTTAACTTCTGTGTTCGGTATGGGAACAGGTGTACCCCTTCCGCTTTGGTCGCCAACCCAATATTATTTAGATTAAAACTATTTAATGGACTTTAGAAGAGCAATTGAGAAAGTAAATAAGGCAAGCAATATTCTTGTTGTGTCCCATTTTGACTGCGACGGGTTGTGTTCTGCAAAGATTTTAATAGATTCCCTGAAAAGAGCAGGAAAACAGGTTAAAGTAAAAATTGCAAAGGAAATTTCATTGGAACTAATTTCAGAAATAGAAAAAATAAATTCTGATTTAATAATATTTTCTGATTTAGGCTCCGGATATTTAAGTCTGCTTCCAGAAAACAGGGAAATTATTGTGCTTGACCACCATACACCAGAAAAAGTTCAAATCCCTCAAAACATAGAACAGATAAATCCGGTTTTAGAAAATAAAGAATTATGCGGGGCTGGAGTCTGTTATCTCTTTTCATTGGAACTTGACAGGAAAAACCAGGATTTAATAGATTTTGCTGTAGTTGGTGCTATTGGGGATAACCAGATTGAAATTAGTGAAAACAAAAAAATAAAAGAAAAAGCAATTCAATTGAAAAGATTAAAAATAGAGAAAGGCTTAAAAATTTTCGGGCATGTAAACCGGCTATTACATGAATCACTAAGAAATGCAAATATTTTCCCGTTAAACAATGATTCTCATGTTGTGCAGTTTCTTAATGAACTGAAAATTGATTTAAAAGGAAAGCCAAAAAGTTACTGTGATTTGACAAAAGAAGAAAAAGAGAAACTCACTCTTGAAATTATAAAGGAAAGGATAAGGGAGAATATAGAAAACCCAGCAGATATTTTTTCTGATATTTATATTTTGTTAAAACAACCAAAATTGTTGAGTGATGCTCTTGAATTTTCAACAATTCTGAATGCTTTTGGAAGGCTTGAAAAATTTGATGAAGTTTTTGAAATGTTGTCAGGCAACCTAAATACTCTGGAAAGAGTTCTTGCAGAATACAGGAGGAAAATTGCAACTTGTTTAAGTTGGGCAACAAAAAATCTGAAAAACTTCAGAAAAACAGAGAATATTTTATTTATAGATGCAAAGAAAAATATAGATTCAAATATAATAGGGACAATAGCATCAATTTTTATAAATGGTATAACAGACAAGAAAATTGTTGTTGGTCTTGCAGAGTCTGATAATGAAGTGAAAATTTCTACAAGGTCAAAAGAACAGAAAATAGATTTGGACCTGATTTTAAGTGAATGCTGCAAAAAACTTGGTGGAATTGGAGGAGGACATAAAGAGGCTGCAGGAGGGAAAATTGAAAAAGGGAAGGAAAAAGAATTTATAAATATTTTTTGTGAATATGTTGGAGAATAATGAGTTTTTAAAGATTTTTTCTAATTATATAAAATGAAAGGCAAGGTAAAAAAAGAATATCAGATTCTACTTCCAAAATTATTTGGAGAGAAAATAATAGGGAGGACAATATCAGACAAGCCGGATAAAATAACAGGCAGAAAATTTTCAGTATATGCCCGGAATATAGACCCAAATATACGGAAATATTATTACAAGTTTAATTTTAAGATTATAAAAATTGAGGAAAATAAAGCAATAACTTCTCTTGCCGGATACGAAGTTTCAAGAAGTTTTATTTCAAAAAGTGTAAAGGAATTCTCAACAAGAATTGATGGTTATGTAATTGGAAAAACAAAAGATGATATAGAGGTAATTTTAAAACCTTTCGTAGTGACAGCAAAAAATGTTAAATCTAGTATTGCAAGTAATATAAGAAAAAAAATAGAAGAGTATTTGAAATCATATATTTCTGATAATAATTTGGAAACAATTATAAAAAGAATCCTGAATGATGACCTGCAAAGAGATGTTAAAAAAATATTGAATATAATCTACCCAATAAGTGTAATTGAAATCAGAAAAATACAGATAAAAATTTAAAATAAAAGCTTATATATAAATAAATACAAAAATAATTAAGATGGTTGTAAAAAAGAAAGGAAAGAGTAAGGTTGTTAAGAAGAAAGTTACAAAAAGTAAATCCAAAAAGAAAAAGTAATTTGAAATTTTTATTTTATTTTTTATTTTAAATTTTAAAAATTTTTTTGTACCAGGGAATTTTAAATTCTTCTCCGATTAAATTTGCTGCTATACTCTTTATTTTTATGCTTGCCTTTGAATTTGGTTTGTGATGAACAACAGGCATCCTTTTTGACAAAGCATATTTTACCTGTTCATCGTGAGGAATTGTTCCAATAATTTTAATTCCTTCAAGAAAGGTTTCAATCTGGTCTTTTCTCGGTTCATATTTTTTATTCCTTAGCATATTGATTACACTGCCGGTATATTCTTTTTTTCGTTCTTCAACAAGTCTGACAGATTTCAGTAAATCTGTTAAAGCAGGCAACTCCGGGGTTGTGATTCCAATCACTTCATTGGATGCCTTCAAAACAGACAGAGCCTCTTTACCCAAACCCGGTGCCCCGTCAATTAAAACAAAATCCAATTTTCCAATTAACTCAATTAAATGAGTTGACAAAAGTTCTGGATTTACACCTTTCAAATCATTTAAGTTTATGGATGCGGGGATAATTTTTAATCCACTTGGCAGAACATGCATCACTTCATATATATCAACCTTCCCTTTCAAAACATCATGCAGACTTGTTGGATACAATGGAATCCCGGCATGAATACCCAAGTTTGGTGTTGTTAAATTTCCGTCAATAACTATAACACTTTTTCCAAGGTCTGTTAGAGCGGTTCCAAGATTGAAAGTCAGTGTTGTTTTTCCAACACCTCCTTTTCCTGAAATTATACCAATTATTCTGGTGTCTATCATAATATTATTTATTTAAAAGTGGGGTCGCTGGGAGTCGAACCCAGATCGGATGGTATCTTCATTTTTTAACTTATCAAAATATCTGTCATCTAGCTAAAAAGCTATCAGAGCTCCATTCTTCCTTTTGGCTTGAGCCTTTTTATCCAATAAAAGGCTCATCTGGAGCCAACCATGCTGCCATTACACCACAACCCCATAAATTAAATTATTTACTAATTAATTGTGCTTCAGTAGCTCAGTAGGTAGAGCATGTGGCTGTTAACCACAGGGTCGAAGGTTCGAGGTCAGCCTTTAAAAAAGGCCGACACCCCAAACAGGGATATTGGTCAATAAAGTATTAGAGGACTAGCGGAAATCCTTCCTGAAGCGGAAGCCTTTTGTATATGCTACCCTCCTTAAAGAGATAGCAAAACAAGGTGCATATATGAAAGACTATAAAAAACAGTTTGAGGAATGTAAAAAAGAAATTACCTGATGATATTTGGTTAGAACCTGAAATTGATAGATATTACAGATACTCTTTTCTGGAAGGCATTTATTTGCTGATAGAATAATTCACATAATTTCGAGTAAGAATAAAAAAGAAAAATAAAAAATTAAGGTGCTATTGGCAATCCAAATCCAGTTGCTGTGTCATCACCAGTTTCCCAGATATCAGTTGCTATACTTTGTAAATAACTTCTCGTTGTTGCTGCATCCGTATCCCATAATTTAGCTGCCAATCCTGCTACATGTGGTGTTGCCATTGATGTTCCGCCGATAGTATGATAACAACCATCATTCCATGTCGATTCTACGTTAACACCAGGTGCTCCAAAT
>JAUXEA010000041.1 GCA_030620695.1 Candidatus Aenigmatarchaeota archaeon
TTTTGGAAGGCTTTTTTGGAGAGTGATGCTTACACAACTTGTTGAGGATTGCATTTTATTATTTTAGTTTTAAATTATATTTGAAAGTTGTTGAGAATAGAGAAATTACCTTTTTAAAACGGATTTGCTTGTATAAATCCAAAAGGTAATAAAAAATAATTATCACTTAATTATGCCTCAGTAGCTCAGTTAAACTGCGAACAATATAAAAAGGCTCGAGCCAAAAAATGGTTTGAAGATTTGCAGTTTAGAGCAATTGGTAGAGTGCGTGCTTGGTAAGCACGAGGTCCTGGGTTCAATTAAGGCTTTATTATGAAAGCTTTGAAAACCCCAGCTGGGGCTTGTTAATCTTTTTCCAGTATATTTTATAGACGGGTTGTCATGGAAGAAGAATCTATGTGTTAGCATGCTTTATTTAATTGGATTGGGGTTGTGGGATGAGAAAGATATTTCATTGAGAGGTTTGGAAATAGTGAAAAAATGTGATAATGTTTTTATTGAGAAATATACGAGTTTCTGGGGAGGTAATTTGGAAAATCTGGGAATAAAAGCAGAGGAAGTTTTGAGGGAAGATTTAGAAAATAATGTTGATAAATTTTTAGAAAATACAAAAGATAAAAATGTTGCTTTGTTAGTCCCAGGAGACCCATTAATTGCAACAACACACAACTCCATTTTACTGGAAGCAAAGAAAAAAGAGATTAAAACAGAAGTAATACATTCGAGTTCAATATTTTCTGCTATTGGGGAAACCGGATTGCAAATTTATAAATTTGGAAAAATTGCGACAATTCCTTTTTATTATTCTGAGTCACCTTACAGGATTTTAGAAGAGAATTTGAAGCAGGAGGCACATACTTTATTTTTGCTGGACATAACAAAAGAAAAACTGATGAGTTGTAATGAAGGCTTGAAAATTCTTCTGGATTCAGAGAAGAAATTCAAGAAAGGTTTAATATCAAAAGAAACAGAAGTTGTTGTCTTTTGCAAGGTTGGAAGTAAGGAGCAGATTTTAAAATATGATAAAATAGAGAATCTGCTTTTTTCTGTAGGAAACACTCGTCGTTCCGACGGTGCCCCGTTGCTACGCAACGAAGGAAAGAGACCCCTTTTTGCGAAGCAAAAAGAAGGTCTATGTGAGTTAAATTGCTTTCCCTGTGTAATTATTGTTCCAGGCAAACTGCATTTTCTTGAGAGAGATTTCCTGGCTTCTTTAAAAAGTTAATTTATTTTTATGCGGGAAATAATTAAAAATATAAGTTTGTACCTGGTAATTCTCATTTTACTATTATCTGGGATTACAATATATCAGCATTATACCTTAAATTCTATTAAAGAAGAAAAAGTAGCAATAGAATACAATTTTAGCTTATATAAAGCAGAAACTACTGACAAAATAACTCAACTACAAAACCAAATCCATCAATTAAATCAAAGTTACAATATTTTAAAAGAGCGAAAAGAAGAATTAAACAAAGAATATACAAAAATAAATGAGAGTTACTTTAGTTTAAAAGAAGAAGCAGACGAAACTATAAAAACTTTAGAAGAATATGAAAGAGAAATAGAAAAATCTATGGAATGGTTTAAGTTAAATTCTTATTTGAACAGCACATCCAAACAAAGAGAAATAGAAAGAGAGGTAGATAGAAATTGTTTTGAAATTAGAAGAGATAAATGTTATATTAAAACAGGTTGTCTTTATTTGATAAATACTAAAGAATTAGACTTAGAATATAAAGAAGATATTGCTACAACATTAGAAGAAGAAAAATTACAATCTTTAGAAAACTTTATTAAAAATGGTGGAGGTGATTGTGAGGATTATGCTTTATTTTACAAAGCAGAACTAAATTATATTCTGGAAGAATGTAAAGCTATTACACCAGAAAATATAATCTTTGAAAGTTATTATATTGATGAAAAATCAAGTGAGAGGTATTGGTTAGACTATGACAAAGACTGGTATTTAGTAGATGATGTTACAGAAATTTCTTTTAGTTCTTACCTTTATCCAAATGTAGTATGTGGAAATATATACAATTTAAATCTAAATGAAGTCTCGGGGCACTGCGTTATTGCTCTTACAGAAAATAAAATAGAAGGAGTAGAAGATATATATTTGGAATTGGATGGTGCACCTTTAATAGAGCCCCAGGATGGGAGTTTTATGGGTTATGTTAATGATTTGTCTTATGGGGAGAGTAATTATATCTCTACTACAGATATAACAGATGTTATTACAGACACAGATTATTTTATTTGTAGTGAAGAACTGGATTGTATAAGCTATTCTTTCTTCAAAAATAAACTTAAAGAACAACAGAATAAACTAATAATATTGCTAAATAAATGAGAAATATTTAACTGAGAGTCTTTGGCTTCTTTAAAAAGTTAATTTATTTTATGCCCTTGTAGTCTAGTCCGGTCAAGGATACCGGCCTTTCGAAGTCAGCCTTTAAAAAAGGCCGACACCTCAAACCAAGAAATTGGTTAATAAAGAAAGGTATGAGACTTAAGAAGTCTATGATATGAAGATAGCCGGGGACCCGGGTTGGCTTTTAACACTCGCAAGGCGAATGAATGAAGCCACGGAATCAAATCTGGTAAATCAAAGGTTTACAACTTACCAGTCGAAAATCCCGGCAGGGGCAGATATTTTAATAGTTTTACTTATCTATTTTTTCATACTATAATTAAATTTAGTTGTATAACTCCAGAACTATATTTTATATCAACCCCAATTTCCTTCTTTTTTTGTCTACCCTCTTTTTTCTTTTTGCTCTTGCTTTCATAGAATTCTTACCCATAAAGCCTTTTATTTAAAAATAAAGTAAAAAGGCTTCACTCGTTTTTCCAAAGGAAAAACGGTGCCCCTTTTTTGCGAAGCAAAAAAGAAGGTAGCCAAAAAGAAATAATATCCCCGCCAAAAAATCAAATAATATTCTCCAGAATTTCAACAAAAATTTTCTCAAATTTTTTATCATAGACAACAACAGGTTTCAGTTTAACCAGAGCTTCTACAAATTTTCTGTCATAGGGAATTTTTCCTAATATTTGAATTTTCTGTTTTTCTGCAAATTCCTGGATTTTTCCTGTAAATTTTTCATTTAAATCAAATTTGTTTATAATAATTCCGCAGGGAATTCCGAAATGTTCAACAACCTGCAAACTTCTTTTTAAATCATTTAATGCGCTTGGGCTTGGTTCTGTGACTGCAATTACAAAATCAGAACCCTGAACAGAAGCAATTACAGGGCAACCAATTCCTGCACTGGAATCTATCAACATAAATTCCGCTTTTTCATTTTTTGCAATTTCTCTTGCTTTTTCTTTAACCTTATAAACAATTTTCCCGCTTCCGCTCTCTCCCATCTTCAACTGTCCTGAAACAACATAAAAACCATATTTTGTTTTTCCAACACAAATTTCCGCATTGTTAACTTTTTCCAGTTTTATTGCATTGTTCGGGCACACAATTTGGCAGGCTCCGCAACCTTCACACACCAGTTTATTGAACACAGGTTTATTTTTTTCTTTGTTCCAGGAGATTGCACCAAAATTACAGATTTCTAAACACTTTCTGCATCCAGTACATCTTTCCTCCAGCAATTTTGCTTTTTCACTTGTCTGAATTTTTTCGCAGGAATCAAATTCTCTTAAACCAAGAACCAGACCTAAATTAGGTGCATCAACATCACAATCAGCACCAACAATTTTTTTTCTTTTTCCCAGCAAAACTGCCAGGGAAGCAGTAACAGAACTTTTCCCGGTCCCCCCTTTTCCAGACAAAATTGTTATTGTTTTCATTTTATCTAAAATAATTTAAATAAGTTACCATAAACTAATTGGTTATTAATTATTTCTCACAAACTTTCTCGGTTGCCAGATAAAAGAGATAAAGGTCCAGCTCTGCTAATGAAATATTTAATTCAGCACCAATCTTTCCAAGTTCATTTTCTATTTCCAGATATTTTTTCTTTGTAAGTGTTTTAGGAATTTCATCCATAACCCCATATTTCAACAAGACCCTCAAAATATGCCGGTCCAAAATACCAAAATTTTTGTACCCGAGATTTCTTAAAAAGTGCGAGGCTTCTTTAAATCCAAGACCTTTTATATTTTCCACCAACCATTCTCTTGTTTCTTTCTCCTCTAATTTAAAAATACTCTCCAACTCACCAATATGTTTTCTTGCAGAGATTATATAATCTGCTCTTTTGTTATAAAATCTATAACCCGCTGATTTTAATTTATCTCTTAATTCATCTTCTGAAAAATTTAAAAAACTTTTGTTGATTTTGTTCCATACTTTTTGTGTTTTTTCAACAGAATTATTTGCCACTAAAATACAGAAGCATAATTCAATAAAAATCTGTTTTGAATTTCCTCGTTTTCCAAATTCTTTTAATTTACTGTTTATATCCAACCCAATTTTAGTTTTTAAATTTTCAATTTTATTAATTAATTCTGTTTTCATAAGATAAGAGTATTACACAAAGACTAAACTTCTTTTAATTTGACTTCAATATTTACTTCCCCAGGAATCTGGATTCTCATAATCTGGTGTAGGGCTCTTTCGCTTTCCCCGATTTCAAGAACTCTTTTGTGGATTCTCATTTCAAACCTGTCAAATTTTGCATTTCCATGTCCTGTCCCCGTTTTTATCTGCCTCATCACAGGAATCTTTAATTTCTTTGTCGGGAGTGGAATTGGTCCTCTTACAGAAGCACCGAGTTTCTCAACAGTTTCTTTTATATCCTTTGCTGTTTTTTCTAATTTCTCTTTATCCCTGCTCCAGAGTTTTATCTTTGCTCTTTGCATAAA
>JAUXEA010000019.1 GCA_030620695.1 Candidatus Aenigmatarchaeota archaeon
AGAAAAACGAGCATAGCCTAAATGATGAAACTGTTTGCAGTTTCGCAATTAAAAAAGCGAGAGAATGATAATTCTGATTATTGGTCCTCCGGGTTCTGGAAAAGGAACACAAATAGAAAAAATTGCCAGGAAATTTGAATTAAAACATATTCCATCACCAGGAGATTTGTTTAGGAAAATTGGTGATGAAGAAGTAAAAAAATATCTTGCAACAGGCAGACTGGTCCCTGATGAATTAGTTACAAAACTTATCTTTAAGGAAATTGAAGATGCAGATAATTTTATCCTGGAAGGGTACCCAAGAAATTTGGAGCAGGCAAAAACACTTGACAACTTTTTGCTTGAGAAAAACAAAAAACTTGATTTTGCAATTTATCTCAGGACAAGTGAGGAAGAAATCCTAAAAAGAATTACAAACCGGAGGGTTTGTGCTATATGCGGAAAAAATTATAATTTAATAACCAACCCGCCTGCAGAAGACGGGAAATGTGAATGCGGGGGAAATTTAGTCCAAAGGGAAGATGCCAAAAAGGAAATTGTAAGAGAGAGGATGAGAGTTTTCAGAGAGCAGACAGAACCGCTTCTTGAACACTACAAAAACAAATTAATTGTTGTTGACGGGGAACAGTCAGTAGAGAAGGTTTTTGAGGATATTTGCAGGAAATTAAAGGATTAAACTTTTTCCATTTTCCTCTCTTTTTTAATCAAATATTTCATTTTCTGAACTTTAATCATCTCTCCACACTTATTGCATTTTACTAAGAAAGGTTTTCTCCATTCTTTCTTCAAATATTCGTAATTTCCACAGTTAGGGCATATATATTCTACAAGTGCCTCGCCGTTGATTACAAGAACTTTTACTTTCCCGTCTTTCCCAAGTTTTCTTTGTGTATGATAAGTGCAATCATATGGCTGAATATTATTTTTCTTAATGTATTCCCTGATTTTTGTTAGCTCCATAATCATTATAAAATTTAATAAAGTGAAGGATAGAAAAACAAACATTTAAAATTATAATCCAGGATAAAATATGGATAGAAATAAAAGGATACCTCTTGAGGATTATTCTTTTTCAGAGGGTTGGAATGATGGTGAATTTTATCCTAAAAAGCTGAGTTTAGAAGAGCAAGAGACCTTCGGTGAATGTTTGGGTCTTGTTTTTGGTTTAGTATCCAAGAAAGATGAAGATAGAAAATATCTTAGGGCTTGGCCTTGGTGTGAAGAACAAATAAACTTTTTTAAAGACAAGCTAAATGAAAATGTAGATTTTAGGTATACAGAAAAAAAAGATGGAAGATATAATTTATATTTATATAACCCTACTTTTCATTATTTATATGAAACCCATTTATCTCCGGTGACCCATATTATTGAAGACTCTCTTTTGAAGGGGGTCATAACAGATGCTGCTATTAGAACTCTTCATAGAGGAGGAGAAAAAATAATTCATATTAGTAAGACTGAACTTGTGGCAGAAGAAATAGTGGATTTTGCTGTGCTTGAACGAATACACATAGCCTTACTAGATTATCCTTCAATAAATAGAAACAAGATTTCCAAGTGTTATTCTATCTGGTTTTATGATCCTCATGAAGTCACAAATTATTTAATTGAAGACTTTGGTAATGTTAAAGAATATGTAGAAGAATTGCCAAACTTTAATTCTTTGGAGGGAAAAGCGGCGATTTTAGGTGAACAAGATTTACTCATGAGAAAGAAAATTTATGACAAATGGAAATATATGGATTGGGGTTATATAAATCATAAAGAAGAAAGAGAAAATGAACTTGGAAGGATTAAAAGAGAACTTAAAAAATTGGGACATTTGATAGTAGAGCATCAAGAGATTGAAGATTTAGAAGAACTAAAGGAGAAAGAAAAAGAATTAAGAAACAGTTACCAAAATATTGAAGAGAGCCTTTTTACTAAAAAAGATGCGGGTGGACACAATAATAGCTATGCCAGGAATCAATGGAAAAATATAAGAGCAGGAGAATTATATCATCAGGGATTATAGAACCTGTCAAATGTTGTCTGGTCAGGGGCATATAGCTTAGACCACTTTGAATATTTTCCCCAAACATAGGCTTGGAATATAACTGGCGAGACGTTATATTCCCCGGCCATACCAGAAATTATTTTTTCATATTCAAGATATTCTTTTTTTGTAAGTCCTCCAACTGTCCTATAATCCGGTATCTTGACTTCATATCCCTTATCTTCCAAAAATCTTAATACCCATATATCTACAGGAACAAGATTTTCATATCCACATTTTTGCATAAAAAAAGAAGCACACTTACGACCCATACCCGGGGCTTTCTTAGCCAGTTCATCTCTAAGTTCAAATTCATATTGTCTGCCATTATTAGCATCATCTAATATTCTTCTAGGTATTTCTGACTCTAACCAAAATTCAGAGAATCTAAGAATATACTTTCTTTTGGAGTTTGGAAATCTCGCCTTTTTTATTATATCCCACAATTTTTTAGCATTGACCTTATCTAAAATAGCCTCTGGTGTGTCAAGCCCCCTATTCAAAAGCTTGTAATATGTATTTAATTGTTTTTCGTGGTTCTCTGAACTGGAAAGAATACAGTATATTCCTTCAGGAAACATCTTGTCTTTTGTCAGTGGGTTTATTGACTCTTTTTCAATTATAAGTTCTGCCATTCTAAAATTTTTTCCAGTCAATTCCAAACCCATAAATTAGAATTTTTTAAAATTTAAGAACTTCATTTTCTATTAAACAAGACATTCAACTTTAAATTCACCTTCCTTAATCTCAATTTCTTTTGCTCTGCTTATCTCTTTAATATCTCTCTCAACCAGTTTTAATTTCTCAATCTCTTCTTTACCTGCAAAAACACTGACTTTGTTAATTTCCTTTCCGAGAGACAATTTGTTTGAGATTTTCCATTTCCTGACTTCTGAAATTATTTTCTTCAATAATTCTCCAACCTCAACACTTTTTTCATCATAAAAACCTGATTTAGGGAATTCTTCGAGGTGAACACTTTTTTTTTCTTTAAACAACTCCAGGTAAACAGATTCAGAGATATACGGAAAGAAAGGAGCAAACAGTTTAGTCATTGTAAGCAGGGTTTTATATAAAGTTGCTTTTGCAGATTTTTCATCAATATTATTATACAATCTGTATTTCACAAATTCAAGATAATTGTCGCAGAAATCATTAACAAAGAATTGCTCTAATTCAGATAAAGCTTTCGCTATCTCATAATTATCTAAATACTCTTTTATTTTTCTGATTTTTTCAGATAACCTGCTCAGAATCCATTTATCAACAATAGTTGGTTCATTTTCTCCATCTTCGATAAATAAAGAGCAGAATCTTGCGGAGTTCCACAGTTTTGTTAACAGATAAGTGCCTCTTTTTAACTGGTCCTCAGAGAAAATTATGTTGGAGCCAGGAGTTGCAAGGCATGTCCAGTACCTGATTGCATCAACAGGATATCTTTTTATTAGTTCTTCCAGGGAAACAAAATTATCAAGAGACTTACTCATTTTTTTCCCGTCAGCACCAAGAACCATTCCATTAATTAAACAGTTCTTATAAGGAATTTTGTCAAAAGCAAGCAGATGCCTGAGCATCAGATAGTAATCCCATGTCCTGATTATGTCGCTCCCATTTGGCTGAAATTCTGCGGGATAGAGCTTTCTGAATTTTTCATCAGGATAATCACAGATATACGCAATTGAGAAGCTTGAATCCATCCATGTATCAAAAGTTTCTTTTTCAGGGAGCAATTTCTCCCCGCACTCACAGGTTTTTTCTTTTTTTGTTGGGTCAATAGGCAGTTCCTTTTCATCTGCTAAAATGATTTTATTGCATTTCCTGCAGTACCATACAGGAATCGGGGTTCCGAAGACTTTCTTTCTTGAAACACACCAGTCCCAGTTCGTATTTTTTGTCCAATCAATCTGCCTGTGTTTCATATAATCAGGAATCCAGTTTACTTTTTCTGTTCCTTCTATAACTTTATCTTTAAACTTTGTTGCGGCAACAAACCATTGCTCCCTGTTTAAAATTTCTATTGGTTTGTGGCATCTCCAGCAGGTTCCAACATTCTGGTTTAGATTCCTGCATTTGGTTACCCTGTTTTCTCCCTCCAACTTAGAAATTATTTTCTTTCTTGCTTCTTCTACTATCAAACCTTTACAAGGCTCAACAATCATTTTCCCTTTTTCATCAATGCTCTCAATGATGGATAGTTTATTTTTTAAAATCCAGTCAACATCCTGCCTGTCCCCGAATGAACATATCATTACAACTCCTGAACCAAATTTCGGGTCCACTTCCTTTGATGAAATAACTGTAACCTCCCTGTTGAATAAAGGAACAATTAATTTCTGCCCGATTAATTCCCTGTTATTTTCATCTTCAGGATTTACACCAGCGCCAACACAACTTGCCAATAACTCAGGTCGGGTAGTCGCAATTTCCACCTTTTTCCCTGTTTCTTTCACATCAAACAAAATATAATTCAGTTTTGTTTTTCTGTCAATATATTCAACTTCAGCATCAGAAATTGCTGTTCTGCAGGTTGTGCAGAAGTTAACAGGATATTTTCCCCTGTAAGCAAATCCTTTTTTATATAAATTTAGAAATGAAAGCTGGACAATTTTCATATATTTTTCATCAGAGGTTCTGAATTCCGGACCCCATTCTATGGAGATTCCAAGTTTTTTAAGACCTTTTTTCATGCCCTCTATTTTTACTTCTGTCCATTCCTTGCACATTTCCACCCATTTATCTCTCGGGACTTCTTCGCATCTTATATTATGTTCTTTCTCTACTTTTGTCTCTGTTGGCAGACCATGAACATCCCAGCCCTGGGGAAAGAAGACATCATATCCAGTCATCCTTTTAAATCTCGCAATCACATCTATCCAGCACCAGTTTAATGTATTCCCAAGATGAAAATCCCCGCTTGGATAAGCAGGTGGTGTATCAATAACAAATTTCTTATCAAAATTTTCCTTAAATTTTGAAATTTTCAATTCTTCCCAACTCTTAACTAAATCTGAATTCTCCCCATATCTCTTATCCATTATTGAATTTCTTATTATTTTAAAAACACTTTTGCTATTGAGTGGTCCCTGTTCTTCTGCGAGAAAATATATTTGATTTCTATTTTCTCTGCTTCTGCCTTGAATTTCTCTGCTATTTCCTGTTTTAGAGATTCTTTTGATGGTGTTGGCGCATCTTTGTGGGGTATCTTGATATGCAGTTCTGTCCTGTTTAAAAATTTATTCTCAATCTTTTTTAGAACTTCCATAAGTAAGTTAAGTATTTATAAATAAATTCAGAATAGTGGACCAGACAAGATTTTCAGAGAGACCTTTATTTGTTTTTGGCTCGAGGGTTCTTTCTTTGCGAAGCAAAGATGCACCGCCCGAAGGATGAGTGTTTGATAAATTTAATCAATAAAAGCCTCGTTTGAACTTGCGATCTCCACGTTATCAGCGTGGCGCTTTTACCAGGCTAAGCTACTGGTCCATAAATATAACATTAAGTTTTTCAAAGAATAATTTAAACCAGTATTCCGGTTGTGTGTTCAGCATTGCCTATATTATTGCCAAGACCTTTAATTAACAGGTTTTTTCCTGTTTTTTTATCAGTCAGACATAAACCAGAAATGGTTGCGGGATATTCATTATAAATCATTTTAATTGGCAAAATACCAAAAACTTTCTTTTTGAATGTCCATGAAGAATGGGTGTAAGGATTTACTTTAAAATCTATTTTTTCACGCTTATTTTCCCCGGATATTTCAAAAACGGGCAATTTTCCTTTGATTCTTTTTACTTTCATCTTTTTGAATTTATATAGTTTATTGCTGTCAAAAAACGATATCTGTCTTTTTATGGATTTTCCTGCCAGATTCGGATTAAAATAAATGAGAACACTACCATTATCAAAATGGAAAACACCCCAATACCAAGGTACTGTAGGAGAATTTATATACACTCGCTGTAAGTAAGCACTCCCGGTTATTTTTTCATTTTTGATTTTACCGGTTAATTTCATTCTATTTACCCTAATAATTGAATATCCTTTGCCAAAATATTTAAGCGAACTATAATAGGGTTTTAAAAAGTTGTGCTTATTTCCAAGTTCTGCAGTAAACTCAAAATCCTCCCCAATTTTTATTATGTTTTTGGTTTTGTTTACGGAATAGGATGTTGTGGTAGTGGAATCTGAAGAAAGTTTTTTATCTGATAGCTTCAGGTTGCATTGCTCTAATAGAAAATTGTGGTGCATCTGTTTGCCGTCAAAATACCAGGCAGCAATACTCCCATCAAATTTGGTTTTGTTGATTGGCTGCTTGAACCTAAAACTTAGATGATTACAGTCAATCCTCTTCTCATTTTTTGTAGACCACAGAATTATTAATTGTCGCGGTTTAGTATTTTTTGTGGATTTTATGAAAAATAACCAGAACCACCAAAGCCATGCTCCTTTGGGCATTGGTTCATTAATTATATTAAATATTTCCTGTTCAAAGTTATGAATTATGGAGGATTTATCTTTGGTTTTCATTTATTATCACCCTGATATTTTCTCATAATATATTTTCTTTTGGCTTAAGAGTTTTATTTTTTGGGATGCAGAGGAACTGCAAACAGTTCCATCATTTACCTGACCCTTTTATTGGTTAAATTGGATAAAAAGCGTCAACGGAAAAAATTAAATTGGATAAGAAGGTATTCGTGTTCAGCTCGATTAAACGAAAGATACAGAGAGGTTGATTACTAACAAGAATGAAATTGCTATAAAAACAAACAATAGCAAAAAGAAAGAATATGAAAATAATAAAGATTTTTTTAAATTGATTTTTTCTTTTCCAGAATCCGCTTTATCGTAAAAATAAATTATACCTATAATTCCAGAAATCAAAATAAAACAAATACAAACTGCAAGTTCTTTAATTGTTTGAGCAGTAAATGAAATATGATTTGATATTACAAGAAACAAAAAAGATACAATTATTAAAATGCGACCCGTATATTCTAAAGCATCTTTACTAACTTTTTCTAAGTTGCTTATTAACTTTGGTGATTTCAAACTGATTACAGCAACGAAAGCAGGTATACCTACAAACATAGAGATAAGACTTACAGCAGGATTCGGAATGATAAAAGATGTGATGAATATTAAACTAATATTCAGAAGGCTGAAAAGAAACACAATCAATTCATCAGTACCTTCTTTTTCACAAAAAATCCAATATAGACAACTAAAATTAATAAAAAACAGTTCAGCAAATATTATTCCAGTTACCGAAAAAGAAACTGTAAGGGGTAAGAAAAAAGCCACCGTTAATAGTATTGAATATATGGTGGGTGAAATTATTCCTATTTTTAATGGTTTGCCCTTTTGCGTGCGAAGATTCATAAATACATTACTAAAAATAACTTCCAAAAGAATTTATCTCTTTTAAACAGAAGGAATTGGATAAAAGGCTTCCTTTTGAATTATTTATTGACCATGCTTGTTTTTTCGAAGAAAAAATAAGGATTTCGTAGTTTTGGCTTAAGCCTTTTTGATAAATTTATCCAATAAAAGGCTTATATGGACGGACTGGGATTTGAACCCAGGGCCTCCCGATTGCCAACCGGACGTTCTTGAATAAACCAAAGGTTTATAGGGTTTACCTTTGGTAAAACTACCAACTGAACTACAGGCCCATTATTTTAATAGTTTATAAATTTATTGAAAGATTATAAACTAATTTCTCAATTTTTGACATATCACAAATAATAGTTTTTTTGGCTATAGAATAGGAGTTTAAGCAAAT
>JAUXEA010000027.1 GCA_030620695.1 Candidatus Aenigmatarchaeota archaeon
TGAAAAAACCTTTGGTGAGGAAATATACTTGGGTGGAGAAGGATGGTCTCACCAAAATCCAGCCAAACTTAATAGGACCAACCTGTTAGTAGAAGGAAATTGGATTAACGCAAAATATGAGATTGATGCCACCAATAAACAGGGTTTCTCCCCATTTATTATTGGAAATTCGTTTGATGGTCATAACTCAAAAAAAACAATTCCTATAGACAATAGATCTGAAGTAATTGGAGAACTGGTAGTTCTTAGAACTCCCATTGGAGTACAAGTATCAAACAAAAAGGACACAAATAAAGAGAATACCCTAACTCTAAGCATAGGAGATATTGAAGAACTTTGTAAACTCGTTGGAGAGCTTGGAAAAAGTACTGGAAATGATTACGATACCCAACATTTTGTTGACAGAAATGAGTGTTTGGAACCAATAGAAGCAATCGAAAGGAACTTTGGGGAAAAGATACATTTGACACAGGACCGAGACCTATTTGAATTAGATAGAAATATGTTGGTAACGGCTGGAAGAACAGTTGGGGTAGAATACGAATGGAAAAGATAATTCTTTATTTTCTTTTTTAATTTTTATAAATCCCAAACTATTTAAACAAACTCTTAAAAACTTTCAACTTTTTATCTCTTAGAATATCTGTGATTGGGAAATCCATATCTATTTTTAAATCATTCTTGGCAATTAATTTTACTAATCTTTGTTTCCATCTGTCATTCAGTTTTGAATAGATTTTTCTGAACCACAACTGGTACTTTATTTCTTTTCCAAATGCTTTCCTGCATTCTTTTTCATAATTCTGGAAATCGGGTTTTTCTTTTTTAAATTCTTTGGCACCAATTTTTGCTGTAATCAATGAATAAATTATCCCTCCACCTGTCAGAGGTTTTGTCATTCCTGCGGAGTTTCCAATTAAAATTCCTCTGGAAAAAGAACAAGAGCAAAGACCGGTTGGAATTACTCCAAAACCTTCATCAGAAATATATCTTGGTTCTTTGTCATGCAAAAATTTTTCATAATACTTGTTTATCCTCTTCTCACAAATCAGACCATATTCTACTTTTCCTCTTCTTGGAGCAATCCAGGAAAATAAATCAGAGTACTTTGAATCCAAAAAAATCTGGTAACTGTCAGAAGGCTTTTCTATAGAATAGCAGAATTTCCCAAAATAGAATTTTTTTGGTTCCGCATCCAAAAAACTTCTCCTGACTATTGAATTTGGTCCATCGCAACCAACTATATATTTTGTTTTGTAATTTTTATTTTTTGTAAAAACTGTTACACCAGAATAATCCTTTTCTATTTTGTTGATTCTTTCGAATTCTATGTCAACATTTTTTAATGCATTCCTTAATAAAAGATGTTCAAACTTCTCTTTGTTCAGAACAAATGAATTTAATTTTATTTCTGCACTTGAATTCCCGCAGCAAATAACTGCTTTTTCAATTTTCCTTTCAATTATTGTATTTGGCAAATCAAAGAATTTTTTGATTCTGTTGGAAACAATTCCAGAACATCTTCCCGGACCCAGGTTTTTGTGTTCTTCTATTAACAAAACGTCTTTGTTTTTAAGCAAACTTGCAAGATACAGCCCGGCAACCCCGCCCCCAACAATTATTATGTCATACATAATCTATTTTGATAAATAATTTATGATATTCAATCCTGACGAAATAAAAAAGAAAGCAAAAAAAGACTTTGAGAAAACCTGGCTTGAAACATCAAAACAAATGCTTGGGAAAGGCAGTTTTAAATCTTCAGGCAAAAAAGGAAAAGAACACTTATTGTGGGAATATTCCCTGAGAATCAGAAAAATTCTGCTTGATTTAGGATTTGATGAGGTTATTCTTAATCCAGTTCAGCCTGATGAAGAGATTATAAAACAATATGGCCCGGAGGCAGGAGCAATACTTGACAGGGTCTATTATACTGCTTCTCTACCAAGACCTGATATTGGGCTCTCTGACAAGAAAAAGGAATTAATAAAAAAAAGAATTAAGAAGTTTAACAGGTTTGGTGAATTGCAGGAAGTTCTGAAGAAGTACAAAAGAAATGAAATTGAGGGTGGGGAAGATTTTACAGAAATTCTGGTTAATGAACTTGGAATTAAAACTTCAGACGCACTTTATCTGATTAATTCTGTATTCCCGGAACTTCTGAATTTGAAACCAGAGCCTTCAAACTTATCTTTAATTTCACATGCAACAACAAGCTGGTTCCCTGTTTTGTCAGAGATGGGCAAGAAAGAACACCCAATAATGCTTTTTTCCCTGGTCTGGAGATTTAGGAAGGAACAAAAGGAAGATAAAACGCATTTAAGAGCACACATAAATTTTTCAATGGTTGTTCTGGATGAAAATTTCAAAATTGATAATGGGAAAGAACTCACAGAAAAATTATTCAAAAAACTTGGTTTTAATGAAGTAAGATTTGAGCCAAAGCCCAACCAGCCTGCTTATTATGCACCCGGAACAAATTATGAAGTTTTTGTAAAACATCCAAAAACCGGGTGGATTGAAGTATCAGAAATCGGGATGTATTCTCCGGTTGCTCTGGCAAATTATAAAATAAAATATCCTGTTTTTAATTCCGGGCCCGGACTTGGAAGAATTGTGATGGCTCTTGAAAACATAAATGATATTCGTGAATTGTATTATCCATATTCATATAAAAAAGAACTTTCAGACAAAGAAATTGCATCCGGAATAAAAATTAATAAAAAACCGAAAACTCAGGAGGGAAAAAATATTTCAAAGATTATTCTAAAAGGAATAATTGAAAATAAAGACCTGATAGGCGAGACAAGGAAAAAAGTTTATGATAAGAAGAAAATTTATATCTCAGAGCCTGAAGAAGGAAAAAAATTACTTGGTCCGGGTGGCTTAAATGAAATTTATGTTTATCATGGAGATATTCTTGCAGTTAAACCCGGAGATAAGAAATTTGAGGAAATTTTAAAAAACGGAATAAGAGTCTGCTCTTTTCTGGAGGCAATATCAAATTTGTTTGCTTATAAAATAGAAAAAGGGGAAAAAGGAAGAATGACAATAAAATACGCGGATACTTTACCTTCAATAAATCTTGAACTGGGTAAAGAAACAGAAAACTTTTTGAAAAATAAAAAAATAGAAATCAAGGCGCCTGTTTTTGTTGATATTGAGGTTGAATGATTTTTCCGTCGACGCTTCCTGATTTTGCGAAGCAACCTTTTTTTGCCTTTGGCAAAAAGGGTCTCTTTTTTCTTTCAGAAAAAAGCAGAAATTGGGTGCCGTCTGAAGGACGAGCATTTGTCCAATTTAACCAATAAAAGGGTCGGTTGAGTAGTTTTCCGTTAACGCTTTTTAATAAAGATAGTATTTTTGATATATTCTAAAAAGTTATTATCTTATGAATAAATTAAATAATACTCTGTTAGTTTTGTTAGTTATAATAGTACTTGGTATGGGATATATACTCACAGTTGACACTACTAATATACCTACTCCCACTTATAAAACTGAAAATATTGAAAGTTTTGTCTCTGAACAGGATTTCAAAAATTATTTACAGGAAGCATCTGTGTCTGAAGAAGGATATTATGGTATGGGCTCCATAGCAGTAGGTGGTGCAAGAGCTATGAATGTACCAGAACCTATGATTGAAGAAACTACAGGAGACCAGACAGAAAAAGGAGCAGAACCGGAAAGAGTCTTTGAGACAAATGTTCAGGTTCTTGGAATAGACGAGCCGGATATTATAAAAACAGATGGAAAAGAAATTTATTATTCTGTTGGTCAAGGTTACTGGAGAAATTGGGGGTATGATAATTATAAATATGAAGGAAAAACAAATGTAATTTCTGCTTTCCCTCCTGAAGGTTTATCTCTAAAAACAGAAATAAATAAAAACGGGGATTTGCTTTTATATGAGGGTATTCTGATAATTTTGTCAGGAAAGAAAATTTATGGTTATGATATATCCAATCCTGAATCCCCAAAAGAAGAATGGAATATTGATTTAAATACAACTCTTGTCACAGCAAGATTGTATGATGGAAAAATATACCTGGTTACGAGAAACAGGATTAATCATTATCATCCATGTCCTATTATTCCTTTATCTGTAGGTGGGGTTCCTGTGGAAATAGGATGTTATAGAATTTATCATCCTCCTTCTTATGTTCCTGTGGATATAACTTACAATGCAATTGTTTTTGACCCTGCTTCAGGAAAGATTGAAAAAACAATTTCCTTTGTGGGTTCTTCAGGTTCTTCTGTTATATACATGTCAGAAAATGCGATTTATGTTACTTACCAGTATTACGAGGATATGGTTAAGTTATATTATAATTTTCTGAAAGAGAAGTGTACAGACCTGGTAGATAATCAGGTAATTGAAAAAATTAATAAACTTAATTCATATGACATAAGCAACAGGGCGAAGATGATGGAGATGCAGATTATTATTGAGCAATATTATAGTTCTTTGAGTGATGATGAAAGGATGAGAATAGAAAATGAATTTTCAAACAGGTATAAAGATTATTATAAGGAACACAAAAGAGAACTGGAAAAAACAGGGATAGCGAAAATAGGGCTAAATATGGAAATGCTGGATGTTGGTAATATACCGGGCAGACTGCTTAACCAGTTTTCCCTGGACGAATATGAAAGTTATCTGAGAGTAGCCACCACAGTCGGGAAACGGTCAGATAGTGTTAATGATGTTTATGTTTTGGACGAAAATATGGATATTGTTGGCTCTGTAAAAGATATGGGTGAAACCGAGAAAATTTACTCAGTCAGGTTTTTGCAGGATAAAGGTTATGTTGTAACATTCAGGGAGATTGATCCGTTTTATGTTCTTGATTTGTCAGACCCTGAAAATCCTGAAATAAAAGGAGAATTAAAAATACCCGGTTATTCTTCTTATTTGCACCCAATAACCAAAGATAAAATTCTGGGAATAGGCAAGGAGGATTCAAAAGTAAAAATTTCATTGTTTGATGTTTCTTCACCGGAGAATCCTGTTGAAACATCCAAATATACTTTAAGTGAATACTGGTCAGACATTTTAAATACACATCATGCTTTCCTGATTGATAAAAAACACAAAATATTTTTCCTTCCCGGGAGCAAAGGAGGTTATGTTTTTTCTTATGAGAATGATAAGTTAAAATTAGAGAAAACTGTTAGTGACATAAGGGCAAAGAGGGCAGTGTACATAGATGATTATTTGTATATTGTGGGGGATGACAAAATTGTTGTTCTGGATGAGAATAGTTGGGAGAGGGTGAAAGAGTTGGAATTTTAGAAAAGAGGAGAAATAAATGTATTTTTGAGAGAATATAAGGATTTTAAGGTTGTTTTATGATTAGTTTTAAATCCGGCTGAATTATGTGTGGATTAACCAAACTTATAAATAAATATAAGTTTAGTTAATTATGGTAAGAATACCTTTAATTTTGAGAATCAAGAGAAAAAAACATAGAGAGTTGGCTGGGTTGCAGGATATACTTATAGAACATATTTATGAAATCCTGCCTGAAACTGTTTTGCATGGGGGCACTGCAATATGGAGATGTTATTCAGGGAACCGGTTTTCTGAGGATATAGATGTTTATCTTGAAAAAGATGTAAAAAAAATAGAAGAGTTTTTTAAGAAATTAAAAGAACGGGGATTTGAAATTGTCAAGAAAAGGATAAAAGAGAATTCGTTGTTTTCTGTGTTGAGATTTAATAATACTGAAATCCGGTTTGAGGGTGTGTTTAAAAAAATAAACGGTATTATAAAAGAATATGAAACCTGCGATGAATCTCTGGTGAATATTTATACTCTGCTCCCTGAAGAGCTAATAAAAGAGAAAGCGGCTGCTTACATTAGCAGGAGAAAAATCAGGGATTTATATGATGTTTTCTTTCTTTTGAGATATGTTAAAGAAGTTGAAAAAGTAAAACCCGAACTAAAAAAACTAATTAAAAAATTTGAAAATCCCATAGATGAAAAAGATTTGAAGACCTTAATACTTACCGGAATTACTCCGACGAAAAATGATATTCTTAAATATATTGACAGGTGGATAAGATGAAATATATGGATAAAGTTCGGGAATATTTTAAAAATAC
>JAUXEA010000119.1 GCA_030620695.1 Candidatus Aenigmatarchaeota archaeon
AAAACATATTCAAAACCAAAAAGACCTTTTGATAAAGTTAGGATTGATGAAGAAGCAGAAATAAAAAAGGAATTTGGGCTGAAAAACAAAAAGGAGATTTGGAAAGCAGAAGCTAAAATTAAATCTATAAGAGAAAAAGCAAAGAAATTAATTTCTGCAAGTGAGGAAGAGCAGAAGGCTTTATTTGAAAGATTGAAAAAAATAGGTTTGGATGTGAATTCAATTGCTGATGTTTTATCTTTGGACAAAAAAGATTATCTTAAAAGAAGACTTCAGACAATTGTTGTAAATAAAAAAATTGCCACAACTGTAAAAAGCGCGAGACAATTAATCACTCATAAAAAAATTTTAGTTGATGGAAAAGCTGTTAATGCTCCTTCATATATTGTTCCTGTAAAATTAGAAAGTAAAATTTCATTGAAAAAGAAAATAAAAAAGAATAAAGAAAAAATAGTTAAAAGTGAACAAGAATTAAATAAACCTAATGAAGAAACAGAAAAATGAAAACAGAAGAATTAAAAGAAGATAAAAAAGATTTGAAAAAATCTTTTGGTATGGCTAACACAAGCAAAGATTTAGGAAAATCTTTTGAGGCAGTAGTTAATATTTACACTTCATTTAATAACACAATTGCTCATGTTACAGATATGTCTGGAAAAACTATTACAAAAGTTACAGGGGGCATGGTTACAAAACATGGCAGACTTAAAGCCAACCCCACAATAGCAATGTTCATAACAAAAAGAATCTCAGAAAACATAAAAGACTTGGGCATTAAATCATTGTATGTTAGAATAAGAGCAAAAACTGGAAATCCTGCTCCAGGACCAGGGGCAAATGCAATAATAAAAAGTTTGTCAAGGGCTGGTTTCAGAATATTGAATATACTTGAGGTTACAAGGGTTGCAAGAGGAGGCCCAAAAAAGAAAGGCGGGAGAAGGGGAAGAAGACCATAAGTTTAAAAATTAAGAAAATTAGGAATTAAAATGGATAATAAACACATAAAAGAAGCAAGGGCACAATATTCAAAACAAGTAGAAGGT
>JAUXEA010000101.1 GCA_030620695.1 Candidatus Aenigmatarchaeota archaeon
AATGATTGAAAAAATGTTTATAGAATCCGGGGCAGGTTTTATTAAAATACATACAAATGAACACTTTGCAGAACCAATAATAAAATATCTTCAATTTATGGAAGGGTATTAATTTCTAAGTTTTTTGCTTCCTGCTTTTTTTGCAGAGCAAAAAAAGAGGCACCGTTTTTCGAAGAAAAACGATTGAACCCTTCCTGATTTTGCGAAGCAACCTTCTTTTTGCGAAGTAAAACCTTTTTTTGCCTTTGGCAAAAAGGGTCTCTTTTTCGCTTTGCGAAAAAGCAGAAGGGGTCTCTTTTTTCTGAAGGAAAAAAGCAGAAATGGGTGCCGTCGGAACGACGAGCATTTAACCAATATAACCAATAAAAAGTTTAAATTATGGAACTATCTTTTACATTAGAACATACAAACCTGTTAATAATATTAATTGCTTTGGTAATAATATTTTACCTGCTTTCAAAGAAATTTTCAAAAAAAAGAGCCTTAAGGTTTGGAAATTTTGAGACTCTCCAAAAAGTTGCCGGTAAGAAATTATTATCTTATTCTATAGTGCCTGTTACTATTAGAATACTTGCCTTAATTTTTATAATATTGGGATTATCAAACCCAATATTAACTGTTAGTGTGCCTTCCTCTGATACAGATTATGTTTTTGCAATAGATACTTCCTCCAGTATGTTAACTCCGGATGTTCTTCCAAACAGATTGGAAGCAACCAGATTTGCGGTTTTAGATTTTGTAAATTATTACAATACAGGTTATTTGGGTATTGTAACTTTCTCTGGAGAAGCACATATAAAAACAGAACTTACAAGAGATAAAGAAAAACTTATAGAAATTATAAAAAATATAGATATTGATAAATCAGCAGGAACAGCGATAGGTGAGGCCTTAGTAACTTCTTCTATTGTTTTATCTGAAAGTAAAAATAACAGGACTATCTTATTAATAACAGATGGAAGAAATAATAGAGGAATTGAAGTTAACAAAACTTATTCCTTCCTAAAAGAGAAAAAAATAAAAGTTATCTCTATAGGTCTAGGAAATAAAACCAACGAAACTATACAAATACCCAAAGAACTTGAAGGTCTAAATGCAACGGCTGCAGAGTTTCCATATCTTGATGAAGCAGCCCTAAAAGAAATTTCCAATGAAATAGGGGGCACCTATTACAAAGTTGCAGAACTTAGTGAATTCAAAAATGCAATAAAAACCTCAATTCATCAGGAACTATTAACTATGGACCTACAATTCTATTTGCTTATACTTGCTTGTATTATTCTCTTATTGGAATGGGGTCTTGAACTAACC
>JAUXEA010000075.1 GCA_030620695.1 Candidatus Aenigmatarchaeota archaeon
GGCCTCCGACTTGGGAAATATCCAGGATATCATCCTGAATCTGGAATCCAACTCCAATTGCTTCTGCAACTTTCCCGATTTTCTCTGCTAATTCATCGCTTCCTTTAGACAAAATTACAGCAAGTTTTGCAGATAGTCTTGAGAGGCAACCTGTTTTATAAGCACACATCTGGAGATATTCATTCTCTTTTATCTTTGCAACTTTTCCCTTGTGCCAGTAAATATCTGTTCCCTGGCCAAAACTTAAATTAATCAACTCCTGTATATAAATTTCATAAGCTTTAACCAGAATTTCCCTGTCAAATTTATCCTTGTTTTTTATTAGAGTAAGTAATGGAAAATAATACATAAAGTTTCCTGTGTTTATTGCAATGTCTTCACCAAAGATTTTATGTGTGCAGGGCTTCCCCCTTCTTAATTCCCCCAAATCTTCTACATCATCAATCATTATTGTCCCATTGTGTACAATCTCCGGGATAATAACAAAATCTTTTAGTTTTTCCGGGTCTCCACCAACTGCTTCTGCAACCAGTAAAAACAAGACAGGTCTCCACCTTTTCCCGCCCCTGTCTAAAAAATCCCAGATTGGTTCTGTTAAAGATTTTTGTGCGGCCTCTAAATTATATTCATATCCTGGCTTTCCAAAAGTAAATTCAAGCCATTCATCACTCACTTCTTTTGGTAAATATTTTTCAATTGTTTTATCAATTTCCGGCTTCATTTTCTCTAGTAATTCAATAATGTTATCTGCTTTCAAATTTATTGGGGATTTCATTATTTAATTTGTTAATTAAAATTAATACTTCTAACTAAATATTCGTTAATAAGTCTTTTTTATAAATTTAATTGCCTCCTCCAGACTCAAAATTCTCTCTTCTCTTGTATTCATATTTTTGAGCTTAATTTTTCCTACTTTCAGTTCTTTTTCCCCGATAATCACACAATAAGGAATGTTATTTCTACTTGCAAACTCCAGATTCTTGCTTATTCCCCTGCCTGACAAATCAAAATCCAAATTAATACTTTCTCTTAATTTCTTTACAATTGGCAGGAATTTATCTTCTGATATCCCAACAGGAACCAAATAAACCTGCACATTAGATTTCTTTTCTGTTTTAAGAATAGAAGAAATTGCATCTATTCCAAAACCTATTCCAACAGAAGGCAGGTCTTTTTTAACTAACTTTGAAAGCATTTCATCAAATCTCCCCCCACCCGCAAGAGAGGACTTTGTTTTCTCTGAAAAAACTTCAAAAATTGAGCCAGTGTAATAAGCAAGTCCTCTGGCCAAGGAGGGAACTAATTTAATTTTCTCTAATTTACAAATTTTTGATAGTTTAATAAGTTCTTCCAAATCACCCACATCTATTTTTTTACCCAACTCTTCCAAAATTTTTTCATTATTTCCTTTAATTTCAATTAATTCAAAAATTTTATTTATTTTATTTTTGTCTAATCCTTTTTGTATTAACTCTTTTTCAACGCATTCTCTTCCAATTTTCTCTAATTTGTCAATTACCAGAATAATTGAATTTTGCAGATTTTGGTCATCCCCTATACCAGCATATTCTAAAATTTGAAACAAAATCTTTCTATCATTTAACATTATTTCAAAATCTATACCCAACTTTTTAAATACCTCCTCTAAAATAGAGAGAATCTCTAAATCACCAAGTTTAGATTTTATTCCAATAATATCAGCATCAAATTGTGTAAATTCCCTCACCCTTGATTTCTTTATCGGACCATCCCTAAAAACTTTCCCGATTTCATATCTCCTGAAGGGAATTTTTATATTTGGATTCTCATTTAGGTATTGGGCAAGAGTTATTGTTAGTTCATATCTTAAACCCAACTCTCTGTTCCCCTGGTCTTTTAATTTGTAACATTCTTTCAGGATTTCTTCCCCACCACCATATTTTGAGGAGAGTAAAGAATAAGGCTGCAAAATCGGGGTTTCTATTGGATTAAACCCATATCTTTCCAAAACCTCTTTTATTGTTTTTATAATATCCTCTCTTAAAATCTGTTCTTCCGGAGTATAATTTTTTGTTCCCTTTAAGGTTTCTGTTTCCATAATTTAGAACAATCTAAAATTAAGTTGTCCTTACCAGAATATATTTTTGGATTTTTCAAAACAAAGTCCCAGTGTATTTTACTCTCGTTTACTCCACCCATACTTCTGTTTTCTCCAAGAGCAAAGTGAATAGTACCCAAAACTTTTTCTGATTCCAAAATTCTGTCTGTAATTTTTGCCTTTGGATTTATTCCAATTGCAAATTCTGCTATAATATATGCTCCCGGGTCCTGCATATCTTTTAATAAATTTTTCAAAATCTCTGCCTGTTCTCTTCCTTCTATCTTCACTACTTTGCCGTTTTTTATGTGCAAAATTATATCCTGTTCTATTTTTCCGACCTTCCCGAATTTAGTTTCATAATCCGGGGAGCCACACCCATCTATAACAATTTTTCCATTTGTTTTATCTTCCAGAGGAGTAATCTCAACTTCCCCATCAGGTAGATTAATAATTCCCTTTTTTTCATTAGCAATACCAC
>JAUXEA010000113.1 GCA_030620695.1 Candidatus Aenigmatarchaeota archaeon
GTTTCTTGTTACCCAATTTCTTCTTTTTGATTCCTTTTTTTCTGCCTCTAGCAGAAAAAGGGCACCGTTTTTCTAAAGGAAAAACGATTGAAACTTTTTTAACCAATATAACAAATAAAAAGTTTATTATGAACAAAAAACTTATTTTCCTTACAATAGCCCTGCTTTTAATCAGCTTGGGCTTTCTGGGTTACAAACAGGCAACAACAGGCTTTTTTATTGATAAGGGAATAGAACTGGAAGGAGGAAGTTTTATTACAATTTCTTTTTCTGATTCAAATTTTGAGGAAATTTCAGGTTTAAGAGATGAACTCCAAAATAAATACAAATTTATTGCTTACACAACAACAAGTTTAACAGAAACCCATTTATCAATTGAATGCTCTGAAATTAATATTGAGGATTTAATCTCAGATATTAACAACACAATTGAAATCAAGAATTATGAAGTCAGTGAGATAGACCCAAAATTGAGTGTTGCTGTTTTAAATGAGATTGTTTATGCGGTTATCTTTGCTTTTGTTGCAATAGCAATAATAATTTTTCTGTTGTTCAGGGTCTTGGTTCCTTCCTTTGCAATGGTTCTTTGTGCTTTCTCGGATATTGTTATCACACTTTTCTTTATGAACATTTTTGGAATTCCTCTTTCTATTGCAACATTTACTGCACTCCTGATGGTTCTCGGTTATTCTGTGGATACAGATATTTTGTTAACAACAAGAACACTTAAAGAACATGAGAATTTTGACAAGCAGTATAAAAGTGCTTTTAAAACTGGGTTAACAATGACAGCAACAAGTCTGGTTGCTTTGACTTCTATTCTGCTAATCACTGGGTTCTCTTCTGTTTTCGGGCAGTTAGCAAGTGTTTTAATTATTAGTTTAATTGTGGATTTGCCAAACACATGGATTCAGAATGCAACAATTTTAAGGGTTTATTTGGAGAGACGGGGGAGATGATTTTCACTTATTAAATCTGATTGATTTATCTAATTTTTCATACCACCTGACAAAGGCCAAAAACCTTTTTGCTTATTTATAATCTTAATTTCTAAAACTCTTAATTATGGACTTCCTTGAAATAAACGCAGACCTACACATTCATTCAAAATATGCACGGGCT
>JAUXEA010000082.1 GCA_030620695.1 Candidatus Aenigmatarchaeota archaeon
ACAATGTCAAAGAAATTCAAAGAAGAAAACAAAACAGAAAACCTGACTCTTGATATTGAAAAGTGGAAAGAAATAAAAGGAATACCCAAAATGTGTAATATCCTGAAACAAAATAATAAATGGATGGCACATATTGTTTATGAAATTCCAGAACCTAATCTAACTACAAACAAAAATATGATGGGTGTTGATTTGGGAATTATAAATCTAATATCTACCTGTGATTTGAAAGGAAAATCCAAGATTTATTCCGGGAAACAGGCTCTTTCAATTCAGCATTATTTTAACAAAGAAATAGCAAAAGTTCAGAGTAAATTGAAGAAACAACAAAAGAGAGAAAAGTGTAAAAGCATTACTAAAATGCACAAAAAGAAATCAAAGCAGATAAATCAGATACTTCATACTGCAACTTCAGAATTAATCAAAAATGCCAAAGAATCAAAGATTGGAACTATCGTGATAGGTGATATAAAGAATATCAGAAAAGATAAACACTGGAGAAAGAAAACAACCCAAAAATTACATTCATGGGGTTTTGCCAAACTCACCAGCCAGATAATCTATAAAGCAAAGTTATCTGGAATACGAGTTTTAAAGGTGAGTGAGAGATATACGAGCCAGACCTGTTCTAACTGTGGGTTAATAAGAAAATCCAATAGAAAACACAGAGGGTTGTATAAATGCAAGAATTGTGGAACAAAAATAAATGCAGATACAAATGGAGCAAAGAATATCTTAAAAAAGTATCTCCAAGAGAATAAAATCTTGAGGAGTATTGGTTGTGTGGAACAACCCCTGATATGGAGGTGTCAAAATGTTATACCTTCATAAATCAGGAAGCCCACATCTTTTAAGAGTGGGTATTTCACCATAGGTTCTTAATCCCTTTTTCAAAGCAGGAGGTGTCTTCTTGGAATCGATACTTGCCATTACACATTTCCGACTTATTTTTCTCTTCGCCATAATCGAAATTACCTTCTTTTCAGAACCCTTGTTTTGTATTTTGTTTTAGACATCTTCGTGACTCTGCATTTTCGTCTTTTCTTGTTAATTGTCCTTAAAACAGTTCTTGTAACTCCAACCTTCCAGGCTGATTTTTTTCTTTTCATAAATATATTACTTTTTAACATATTTAAGGAAAATTATTTCACGTCTTTTCTATAAATAACCTAAAAGATAATTAATTATGCCAAGAAAGAAATCTTTTCTGCGGGAGTATAAATCAGAACTGAGTTTTCTAATAATTAGCGGGATTGTAATTTGGTTTCTTTATAATTTATATTTAGTTCCAGTTCCAAATCCTATGCAATTAATTCAGCTTAAAGTACTGGAAACCATTCTATCGGGATTAGTTTTTGGAGTTGTTGTTGTATGGCTTGTAAAAAAAATTAAAAGCAAAAGATAATCACAAATATTCTTTTTCAAATCCCCTAAAATCCTCGTTTTTGATTAATTCTTTCAATTTCTTTTTCCGTTCAACAAACTTCTCGTTTTGCTGAACCAAAACCCAAATCTGGTTGTCAGTTGCTTCTATCTGGATGTTTAAAATGTCCAAATGTTTTTCCATTGCTTTTAGTTTTTCTTTTTCAGGCAACTTGACAAACTCTCTCTTAATTTTTTTGATTTGTTTTTGGTACAACTCTTTGTTTTCTTTTTCTGTCTGCTCCTTTGTTTTTTTAACCCATCTTCGTATCATAATTTTTATATTCCATGCAAACTTCTTCATAATCGGGTTTGTGTTTTTCGCAATAATATCTTATTTTCAATGTTCTCTCATGCTGGCATTTATAATTTGCTTCTTCTCCGCAAATTACACAATCTTCTCTCATTTTTCCTTGTATCTTAAAAAAGTTTCATAATTCTCTCTTAACTGTGTTTCATAAGTTGCACAACCTTCCAATTCAATAATATAATCACCCCTCTCTCTCAGGAATTTAATATATTCCCTAAAAGGTATTTGTTTGTCTTCTCTCATTTTTCTTTTGTTTTCATAATCTTAATTCGCTCAAAATCCAATATTTCTTTTAAAACAGATATTC
>JAUXEA010000043.1 GCA_030620695.1 Candidatus Aenigmatarchaeota archaeon
GGAGATTTTTGTATTTTCCCTATCGATAAATAATCGTGTATCCAAACTTGTTTAAAATGCCCATCAATATTAGAAATATTATAAATATCTAATGAAATATAGTTCCCATTTCTCCAACTATCTTTATTTCTAATTTTTTTCCAACCTTTAATTCCAACCATAAATATAATACTTTTTAACATATATAAGAAAAATATAAATAATTATGGAATTAATCTTTCTTTTTTGCATTTATTGGTTTATTCTCACTTTTTTAATGTTGCTTTCTGGATTTCTTGGTTTTTTTTTGACAAAAGAAAAATTGGGAATGCTCTTGTTTCAACTGGGAACTGCAATAATTATTTTGCTTCTTACTTCTCCGATTGTCAGTTTTCTGGAAGGATTTTAAAATGGACAAAATCACAGGATATTCTATTGTTGGATTGCTCCTTTTAATTGTTTTGATTTGGGTCATCTGGGAATGGGCAGTAACAATAATTCCCTTCCAGATTTTCCTGATTCTGCCTTTTGTTCTTGGGGCAATTATTCTTTATGTTACGAGAAGTGTTTGGCTCAACTGGAAAACCGCAACTTTTAACGGGGGAGAGCCTTTGATAATTGCAAAGAAATATGCAATGGAAAAATGGAATGAAGACACAGAAGAAATTTTAAAATCAGTCGGGGCTACAAGTGTCAGCAGGGTTCACCAGGGCAAAAAGCAGTATATTCATTATGGGTTTATTTTTCAGAAAGCGGAGAGTCTGGAAAAAGACAGGGAGGTCTGGATTGTTGTGGAGATGGATGAATATTCTCCCACAAGGATTGTAACCTGGACTGATGATGTGAAAATAGGTGAAAAAGCACACGAAACAATAAATGAAAAAGTGGAAAATATCTGGAATCTTGACCATCCTTATTATGCTGGAGCACCCGCAAAAGGAGTTGTCCCAGAGGCTGATATAAAATTCCAGAAAACGAGGAGACCGAAAGAAACTTTTATCCACTATGATACGAAACCAAAAGAAAAGGAAAAGGGGATTGCTGACAAACCTGAAAAAGAGGAAGAAGGAAAATGAAAAGTAAAAAACAAATGATTGGGGAAATAAAAAAAGTCCAGGGAGAGGTCAACAAAGCTACAGCAAAATATGACAGGAGGTTAAGCAAAATGATACCTTTGTTGAGTGGCAAGGAATTGAAGGGTTTGCTGAACGAATTGTATCTGACTTTGTATAGTTTGCAGAGGGTGGAAATTGAATCAGAGCTGGAAGAAAACGAGCCTCCTGAAAGACCATTGCCTTCGCAAAAATTGAAGCCTGAACTGAAAGTTTCGGATTACATAAGTTAAACATGAAAATTCACATTTGTTTTTTCTGTGGAAGAAGCCAAAAAGAAGTCGGGAAAATCAACAGGTTTCGGGATTTGGGGGTAAAAAAAAACATTGGAATCTGCCAGATTTGTCGGTGGAGAGGGGGATGGCTGAGCAGTTATTCAATGGCAGTCTGCAATTTAAGAAACAGGCTGAAAAATTCAAAATACAGGGGAGAAATAAAAGAACTTCACAAGGCGGAAATGACAAAAGAAACCTGGAATACGATGGACATTCCGCATATTTTGAGAGAGAGGGAAATTAATTTTGACAATAGATTTAATAGTAGGAATAATTATGATTGATTTTGAAAATATTGACAAGGAATTAAAATCCGACAAATTATTCGGGGATATGGACAAGCAGGTAAAAAGAGAAAGAGAGGTTGGAATCAATACTGCAATTTCAAAGGATTTTGGACTGAAAAAAAAGGTGATGGCTTATTCAAAAGATGTTTTGAGAATTGGAAAAAAAAGGTGGGATGTTTATAATTTGTTTCCTTACAGGATTCAAAAAACTGATTTGCTTTTGAATATTGAGCAGTCCTGGAGAAAAATAATTTTGGGACAAACGGGCTCAGGAAAAAGTTTTCTTATAAGGGGGATTGTAGATAGGTTTTGGAAGGTGTCGGGTTCGGTAATTTATATTTCAGATGTCAAGGGTGAGATTTTTTCTTCAAAAGACCCAGTTCAGGAAAAATTCAGGTTTAACTTAAAAAGTGGGGAAAGACCTGAAGGGTTGCCAATCAAAGAATATTATCCTGCTTATTTAAACAAAAAAAATCCAAAAGATGATATTAATATTATGCAGATTCCTTTGAAAGATGTAAGTCTTGAGGATTTGGAAACCTGCATAACGGGAATAAAAATAAGAGATACTCAAAAAAACCTTCTGCAAAAATGTTTAACAATAGAGCAGAAAAAAAGAGATTCTTCAATAAGAGGTTTGATTGAAGAAATAAAAAATACAAATTTTTTCCCTACCACAAAAGATGCTTTGATAATAAGGCTTGAAAATCTGGAAACTTCTGGAGTTATAGGAGAAACCTATGAAGAAATGAATATTGTAACTGACCTGAAAAATAGGGATATTCCTGTTCTAAATCTTTTGGGATATGGAGCAATGAAAAATATAACCCAGTTTTATGTTGGATATTTAATCAGGAAAATTATAAATGCAAAGGCAGAAGGATTGCTTCCGAAAAACAAAAAACTTTTACTTGTTCTTGATGAACTTGCCGATTTTTGTCCTGCAAACAAGGATATGGTTTCAAGAACAGAAATTGAGGAATTGTTCAGGAAGGGAAGGGCTTTCAACATTTATGTTCTTTGTGCAACTCAGCATTTGTCTATGATTTCAGACCAGGTTGTCAAGGAAATCGATGGATGTTTTATGCCGAATATAAGTTATCTTGATAAAGAAGAATTGAAGTATGTGGTCAAGACAAAAATAAGACCAGACATGAATCCTCACGATGTTCCTGAAAGAGTGCCGAATATTTTGAGGAGAGATATTTGCAAGATTCACAAGGATGGGCGAAGAGACTGGTTTTATGCAGATTTTAAGAATAGAAAGTTTTATGTATTTTCACCATATTCTCCACTTTCTGCACATTTTCAAGAAGCAGAGACTTAATTATTCCTTTCTTATAAAAAAAGTTTCTAAATAATACTCATTTTTATACATATACTTAGAAAAGTTCTCTAAAGACATTTTTGATTTTGTGTCTTCTTTAAAATATTTAAACAATAATTTTAGTCTTTCTTTATGTTTCTTTTTCCATTTGACATAAGACATTCTTTTAGTCATAATTATCTATAATCACTCCCAAATCTTTTTTTCCATATTTTTAATAGCCCTTTTCTTTGTGCTGTAGTTATATCTTGTCTATTTATAGATGCTTCAAGAGCTTTATAACTATAATCACAACAGGTAGGAGTCCATCTTTTCCCACAACGAGCACAGGTTGCCTGAACTAAATAATGGTATCTTTTCCTCTTATACTTCTTTATGGGTATAATATAACGACCTCTTTTTTCTGGCATAAATATAATACTTTTTAGGTTATATATACAAATTTTAACCTGTCAAATTCGTAACATTTATACTAACATTTTGAACTTGTCCATAACTTGTCCGATTAATTAATCCTTCAACAAAACTCTGGTGAGCAAGAAGATACTGACCCAAATCCCAAAAACCAATAAGAGGATTTGACAAATGTCCTGTTATAATTAATCCAAACATAGAACTAAAAATTATGATTAAAGCAAGGCTGATTCCCCACACAAAAAATGGGGAGGTTGCTGTCCCGACCTGAAACAAAATCAGCCACCTGATTGCCATTAACATTATCATAAACATATAGATTGCCGCAAAAATATTCAGCCAGATTCTTCCTTTGCCCCAAAACGATAATTCCTGAGTTTCAAGAGTTTTAAGGTTTGTTGAAATTGTTGTTCCTATATCTAAAGTATATGAGCCAACATAACTAACGATTGGTGATAAATTTCTTTCCTGAATCGAAGCATAGCATCCAAACAAAAAAGAGAGCAAAACGATGAACGCACCTATTTTCCAAGGCGACTTAATTAAACTGAATGCAAACATCAAGAGCCACCAAATCGGCTTTAAGATTACTTTTAAAATTATGAATTTGAGAACATTTACAAGAACAATTCCTAATGCCATAAATAGAACTTAACTATATATTTATGGCAAAAAAAAGTTATTCTTCATATAAAAATATAGATGGGCAAATTTATTTCCTTTGGGGAATAAGACCAACAAAAACATCAGCAGAAAAACTCAGGGAGAAATTGAAGAAAGAGTATGAATCTATCAGGATTTTCAAATTCGGGAGCAAATATTTATTGTATGCTAAAAGATTTTTAAGAAAAGTTTCTTATATAACCTAAAAAAGATAATATTATGTTAAAGAAAAAAAATGTAAAAATTATTGTAGGTATATTCAGTTTTGTTCTCAATTTAGGTATTTTATCACTACTGTTATTTCCTGTTTTTCTTGTTACTGATTCTTATTTTAGTTTAAATCTTTTTATAAATAATTC
>JAUXEA010000056.1 GCA_030620695.1 Candidatus Aenigmatarchaeota archaeon
CTATTTCCACTGTCAATGAGTAAAATAATACTAAAGCTAATAAGAAAGTAAAAAATACAATTGGCAGAATTTGGGTAAATTCAGTGAGGGTCATAGCAAAAAATAATATTAATAACGGAATACTTAATGCAATAATTATTAGGTATCCAATTTGCGTGTGTTGATAGCTTTTAATCATCGTTTTCTCCTTTCATAATGTTAAATTAAAAAAACGCATACAATATTATTGTGGCTAAGGTTACAAATATTATTGTCATGCCGCAACCCACGTCATATAAAGGTTTCCAATCCGATTCTTTTATAGAATATTTTAAAAATAGGTATACTAAAAATATCTCCGCAGGTCCATAACTTACTAGAAGGCTTGGTGGCGGTGGGATATGAAGAATATTCTTAAACACGATAGCACTACCCAATAAACAGATTACGGTTAAAATACCAAGTTTTGCATCAGCAGACAATTTCATAATTTAATGAATTTATTAGTATTTAAATAATTTTTCTGAAATAATAGGATGGCGAATTTCACACAACTGTTATTTCTTTTATTCCTGCCATCGTGGCAGTTTTGGTATCATTTCATTTAACTTCTTCTTTCTCAATCTTCCCGTCTTTTAAATAAACAATTTTATCTGCATAAGAGGCAAGAGAGGAATCGTGTGTAACAATTATTACTGTTTTTCCTTTTTCATTTATCTCTTTTAAATTTTCCATAATCTTTTTTCCGGTTTTACTGTCCAAATTCCCAGTAGGTTCATCAGCAAGAATTATTTTTGGTTCTGTTGTCAGTGCTCTCGCAGTTGCAACTCTCTGCTGTTCCCCCCCACTTAGTTCAGTTGGTCTGTGATTTGTTCTGTGTCCCAATCCAACCGATTCTATTAATTTCATTGCCTTCTTTTTTCTTTCATTAATCTCCACTCCCTGAAAAGTTAGTGGAAGTGCAACATTCTCAAGAACAGTTAAAGTTCTAAGCAAATTGAAAGTCTGGAAAACAAAACCAATTGTTTTTCCCCTGATTGTTGCAAGTTCACTTTCAGAGAAGTTTGAAATGTCCTTACCTTCCAGAAAAATTCTGCCTTTTGTTGGAACATCCAGACACCCGACAAGATGCATTAAAGTTGATTTTCCTGAACCACTGGGTCCAAAAATTGCAACAAAATCTCCCTTTTCTATTTTAAGATTTGCTTTGTCCAGAGCATAAACTTCACTATCCCCCATTTTATAAATTTTTGAAACATTCCTTAATTCTATTATTGGCATAAAATATTAAACTTGAAAATAACAAAGAAGTGTAATTTAAAAACTATTCTAATATTGACTTTTGATTTCAGATATGCTAACTCTTATATATCCGGGACGGGTGAACAAGTCATGATACTCACATTCTAATTCTCCACGTATTCCCAAAATAGATAAAACATCTTCTACCGGAGATTGATATACTTTGTCTATTGGACAATGCTGATATAATCTATCTATTAAATTTGTATCTTTCCGGAATTCTTCAGGATCAGGCAAGTTTTTTCTCTGTCCTTTTAATTTCAAATATTCTTTTAACATAATTATCGGGACTATTAAATTCAGACTCGCACCATCTGGTTTGCCAAATGCCGCATCAACAGGCTCAAGACCTGCTTCCTCAATCTCAATTTGTTTAATATATTTCTCCATGAGTTTTTCTATCTGTTGCGGGACTTCTATCATAAACAATAAACATTTATAATGAATAGCAGTTCTCTTTCAGAAGGGTATAAAGATTGGCAATGAAAACTTATAACTCTTAGATTTAGTTATGGGCTTGTAGCTCAATAAAACTGCAAACAGTTTTATCATTTACCCTATGCTTGTTTTTCTGAAAGAAAAACGGCACCCCTTTTTGCGAAGCAAAAAGAAGGTCTTCGCCTTGATAGGCTTTCAAAACTTGCAGTTTTGAGCAATCGGATAGAGCACTGGACTTCGGATCCAGGTGTTGGGGGTTCGAGTAAGGTTTTCTCTTTTTAAAAGAGAAAACCTTAAGCAAAAGAGAAATAATTCATATATTACAAAAGAACCTAAAGAAGAAAAATAGTTCAAATACAACAAGAGAACTCAAGTTCGGAAATCCTCCCAAGCTCATTTTTAATTTTTTACAAATAGAATGCTCGAGTCCATGCCTTTTTCAGTTTTTCATCACCAAAAAAATACGGGTAATTGAGTTTCTCCAGTTCTCTTAAAACAGGTTTTACATGCGGGACTTTTATGTTTTCCATCAATGCATTTATTTCATCTTCTTCTCTCATTTTTTTTGAAATTAAGTAAAAAGAATAAAACTCCAGATACTCTCCTTTTGAAATATCTTTTTTTTCATAAATTCTTCTTGAGATTTTCTCAATATAAAAATCATGCATCTGCTTTTTGAAACCATATTTAACTGCTTTGTAATCACCAAAAAAGTTCTGAACAAATTTGGTAAGATCCTGCAACTCCAGATTTTTTTTGATTTCCTGGTTTAAACCTTCTTTCTCATTTACCAGGAGAAAAATGAATCTTGCAAAATATCCTCTAAACAACCGATTGTTTTCAAGAACTTTATTTTTTGGATTTATTGAAATTTCCAGGTCTTTGTTTGCATCTCCACCCAAAAAGGCCGTCTTGTAACTTGTGCCTATTATAATTCTCTCAAATCTCAGGGGATAATCAATTTTTGAAATCAAATTTTTTACTTCTTCTTTTAATTCCTCGTTTTCTATATCCAAACTTAATCTAATCATAAATATAGTTTGTGAATTAAATAATCCCTAACTTCACACCAATATCCCCTGCAGAGAATTCTTTTTTCAGTTTGATTACTACTCTTTTCTTTCCTTTTCTGTCTATCAGGGTATTTACTTTTTCTACTTTTGCTTTGAATTCTTCTTCAAAACTTTTTTTAATCTCTTGTTTTCTTGTTTCTAATCTTTTTAACTGGAAAGTTAATTTGTTTTCATCTTCAATAATCCTGACTGCCTTCTCTGTTGTAACAGGATAATCAATTAATTCCCAGAAATTTTTATCTTCTGTCATAGTTGAAAGGGGAGACACATCATTCGTTTCTCTCTGAGAAACGATGCCCCTTTTTTGCTTCGCAAAAAATGAGGTCTTCCCTTCCAACAATTTGCCCCTTTGAGATTTTATTTTATTCATACCACCACCTTATTTAACTGCTCAACACCGGATTTTGTAAAAATTGTCAGTCTTCCAGGATTACTTCCGGGAGCAAGTTTTTCAACATTTAAATCTTTAACAAGAGAAATTTCAATTCCTGCAATATTTTTTCCTGCCTTTTGCAAATCACATTTTTCAGATACTATAATCAAAGCACTTTTTTTCTTATTATATTTTCTTCCCCTTGTTTTTCCTTTTCCTGCCCTGACTTTTTTTTCCTTTGCTCTCTCAAGTTCTTCTGTGAGACCAAATTTATTTAAAACAGAAATTACCTCTTTTGTCTTTTTTAAACCTTCAAATTTATCCTCCAGAATCAGGGGAACTTCTTTTAATTTCTCAATTTTGTGTCCTCTTTTTTCAATAACTTCTTTATGTACAGATGCTGATATTGCAGAATAGAGAGCGAGT
>JAUXEA010000040.1 GCA_030620695.1 Candidatus Aenigmatarchaeota archaeon
ATTTCTCAATTTTGGCTTAAGGGTTTTTATCCGATTTAATCAATAAAAGCCTTATTTTATTAAATTTAACCGTAAAAGGCTTATGGGTAAGACAAAAACAAAAAAAATGCTGGGTAAGAAAACCTTTGGGTATGGCTCAAAAAAGAAACACAGAGGAAAAGGTTCAAAAGGCGGGAGTGGATTTGCAGGCTCAAAAAAACACAATAAATCCAAAATATTGAAAGAGAACCCGAAATATTTTGAGCACAAAAAATTAAAGAGCAGGAAAACTCCTGAAAAGATAATTAACATTAAAGATTTGGAAAAGTTCAAAGAAAACAAAATTAATCTAAAAGAACTTGGATACACAAAATTGCTTGGGGATGGAGAAGTAAATAAAAAATTGGAAGTTGTGGTTGATAAATTTAGCAAACAGGCAGAGGAAAAAATTAAGAATCTAGGGGGGAAAATTACATCGCCAGAGGAAAAAGTTAAAGCAGAAGGGAAGATTGCAGTACAAGAAGGAAAAATCAAAAAACCCGAGAAAATCACAGAACCAGAGAAAAAGGTTAAAAAGTAGTATATTACGGAAGTTCCAAATACAATAAGGAAATTTCTTGGATATGTTTCTAGAGCAATTGGTTCAAGTAACGAATATTTTTCAGGCTATGCCAAAAGAAAAAGACGAATGGATGAAGAACTAAGAAAATCTGGATATGAAATCTAATTATTAATTTTAATCAAATTATTTAATGAACTTATTGAATAAACTGCCAGGAGTTATTAATCCAAAGACAAGATTAAATTTTAAGGACAGATTAAAGTGGACCGGTGTTGCTTTATTATTATTTTTCCTGATGGGTTATATACATGTTTGTGGTGCCAGACCAGATGTTTATGGTAGATTCACGCAAATTTCTGTTTTAATGGGTTCTGAATTTGGAACTCTTGCTACTCTAGGAATTGGTCCGATAGTTACTGCATCTATTTTACTGCAGGTTCTGGTTGGTTCAAAAATTATAACCTGGGATTTAAATACAAAAGCGGGAAGAGCAAAATTTCAGGGAACACAAAAACTTCTTGCTATTACTTTCTGTTTTTTGGAAGGGTTTGCTTTTGTTTTGTTTGGTGCTGTTCCAGCTCAGACAGCTTCTTTAATACCAATAGTTGCATTGCAAATTGCTTTTGGTGGATTAATAATCCTGTTTTTGGATGAAGTGATAATGAAATGGGGTATTGGTTCAGGAGTCTCATTATTTATTGCAGCTGGAGTTTCAAAGGTAATATTTATTGGTTTGGTTTCTCCTTTTGGTGATATTCCTGCAGGTGCGATTCCAAGGATAATTTACGGGTTCTCTATCGCAGACTTTACACTTATTGGTATAGCACTAACAACAATAGTTGCAACAATTTCTATATTTGCTATCTGTCTTTATACACAATCAATAAAAGTTGAGATTCCCCTGGCATTTTCCCAGTTGAGAGGTTTTGGGAGGAGATGGCCCTTAAATTTCTTTTACACTTCAAATATTCCTGTAATTCTGGCAGCAGCAATGCTTATAAATATTACGATGATGGGAGCAATGATGGACTCCCAGGGCACACCTCTTCTGGGAGAATTTGATGAATCTGGAACGCCGCTGAGCGGAATTGCCTATTACCTATCTGCCCCTTATAATGTGTTACAAAACGCTTTGTTTGGGTTAGGACCTGTAGATTTACTCAGAGTCCTTACTTACCTTGTGTTTCTGACAATTCTTTGTGTTGTATTTTCCCTGTTCTGGGTTGAAACCACAAATTCGGGTCCTGAAGCAGTTGCTGAACAAATTTCATCAGTTGGAATGCAAATTCCCGGATTCAGGAAAGATAAGAGAATTCTTGTGAAAATATTAAGCAAATATATTTATCCTCTTGCTGTAATGGGTGGAATTGCTGTTGGTATTCTGGCTGCTCTTGCTGATTTCACCGGAGCATTAGGAACAGGAACAGGAATTTTATTAACTGTTATGATTCTGCACAATTTCTATGAGAGGCTTTCTACACAATATCTGGAGGATATGAATCCTGCAATAAGAAAGTTCTTTGAGTGAAACTGCAAACAGTTTCATCATTTACCTGACCCTTTTATTGGTTAAATTTATCAAAAAGCGTCAACGGAAAAAATTAAATTAGATAAGAAGGTCTTCGCCTTCGGCTCGATAACCTTTAAAAAGGCTTCACTTGTTTTTCCGAAGGAACACTCGTCCTTCGGACGGTGCATTGTTTTTCCTTTAAAAAACGAATGAAACGGGGCCTCTTTTTTGTGAAACAAAAAAGAAGGTAGCCAAAACAAGGAAATTGGTTAATAGAAGAAAGCCAACACCCAAGAATAAGGAATTTTATGAAAAATTTATATCATAGAAAATATATATTCCATCACCGCAACCCTTTATTGGTTAAATCGGAGAAAAGGTCTGCACCCCAAAAAAAGAACTATATATAGTTTAAATACTTATTTATTAGTGGTAAAGATGGAAGGAACAGCAAGTTTGTATTCTGTGGGAGAATATGGAAGATATTTTAGTGAGGGTGTAGATGAGACAAACTTAGATTATAATCCAAATATAATTTCAAGAGAAAGGTGTATTAGAAGAAGTAAAAATTATAGAACAAAAGAAGGAGGTCATGGGTTTGAAGGAGGTAAACGGAAAGTAAATGTTATACGAACTGGAAGAAATTTTAGGTCTTCAATACCTTATAAAAGTGGAAATGATTGGTGGGGCTATTTCACACCGAAAAAGAGAGTTCTATATATGGAAGCAAAATGGGAACTTGAAAATGCAATACGGGAAGATGGAAATCTGCCTGAGATATCACCAAAAATAACAAACTCTTTTAACTATTAAAAATTCTATTATGGCAACCAAAACAAAGAAAGGGGTAACAAAAAAAACACAGAGTGCCCAAAATATAAAAACTACTAAAAAAGCAGAAGATAAAAAGATAAAAAAAACAAAAGATAAAAAAGTAATTACAAAAACAATTAAGAAACCAAAAACCAAAGAAATTAAAAAGAAAGGCTCTGTTGAGAAAATTAAAAAAGGTCAGTTGTCAAAGAAAGAAAAAGAGAAAATTAAAAAAGAGGTTTTTAAGAAAGCCGAGGAATTTAAAAAAGCATGCCTGAAAAAATACAAGGGTTTAGTTAAGACAATATTTGTTTTTGGTTCTTATCTAAGAGAAGATTTTACAAAAGAAAGTGACCTTGATGTGCTTGTTCTACTTGATGATACGAAAATGAGAATAACAGACGAGTTCAAGGAGTCTATGGCAAACAATCTTTACGCGGTTGCAAAAAAGATGGATAAAAGATTACATATACAGCCTCCATGGACAGTTACAGAATTCTGGGATATGGTGAGGATTTCTCATCCTTTACTCATGACTATTTTGAGAGATGGGTGGGCATTGTATGACCAGGGATTTTTTATTCCAATGAAAAAATTGCTTGAAAGAGGAAAAATCCCTGCAAGTCTTGAGTCTGTTGAATTACTAATGGCCTCTGCTCCAAAAAAACTTGAGAGGGCAAAAACTGTAAAATTATACCAGGTTTCAGAAGACTGCTATTATGCAATGCTTAATTCTTCACAGGCAATTTTAATGTATCTTGGAAAACATGTTCCTGACCCGAAGAATACTCCAAGAGCAGTTAAAGAATATCTTGTTGACACAAAGTTGCTGTCTGAAAAGTATTACAATACATTGGAAAAGGTTATAAAATTCAGGAAGGATGTTGAACACAAAAAAATAAAAAATGTTAGTGGGGCAGAAGTTGATGAATGGTTGAAGAAAGCTGAGAATTATATAAAACAAATTCAGAAAATATATATAAGATTACAAAACCAGAAAAAGAAAACGCTTATTGACAAAAATTATGAGGTTCTGCTGAAATCAACAATATTTACTTTAAAGAAAATGAATAAACTACCTCAAGACCCAAAAAATTTGCCGAAGTCAATAAAAAAAGAACTGATTGAAAAAAATTATCTCCCAAAAAGTTATCTGGAGACATTTAATAAAATTGTAGGGATGAAAAAAATTGCAGAAACAGAAATTGGTAAAATCCCTGAAAGAGATGTTGAATTGACAAGGAGTTATGTAAAGAAATTTGTTGACATTCTTGACAGGGTTATTAGAGATTTTGAGAATAAGGAGAAGAAATAGGTTTTCTTACTTATTGATGAGTATTTAAAGTTTTCTGTATTTAATTATGGTTGATTTTACAAAGTTGACTGAGGAAGAAATTGAAAAGGTTATTAAAGCAATTAATAGAGGTGCTGATAGATTTTTTAATACCCAAAAAGCACTTGAAGATATTAGAAAAGAATTTTATGGCGACCGTAAGGTAACTGCAGGTACAGATCTCTATTTAAATGCTATATCCAAAGGAACAAAAACTATAGAAGATTACAGAAGTTATTTACAAGATAAAAAGACTTTGGAAGAAGAAATAATGAAATCTTTAGATTTGCCTGAATATGTAGAAATTAAAGATGGAAAGTGGGTGTTAGATTATTCTGAAATAACTGATAGAAATGATGAAAGAAAAATGGTTATAGAATATAAATTAAAGCATTAGGATTATAAAAATAGAAGCCTTTTTGTCACCCAACTTCCTTTTTTTGATTAAACTTCCTGCTTTTTCGCAAAGCGAAAAAGAGGCACCATTTTCCGAAGGAAAACGAGTGTTTTCACCAATATACCCAATAAAAAGTTTATTTACTAACCAATTTCCCTGTTTTGGCTTAAAGGTTTTTATCCAATTCCTTATTTTTGCCTTTGGCAAAAAACGGTGCCATTTTTCTTTCAGAAAAATGAGCATAATCAATAAAAGCCTTAGATGGACCTACT
>JAUXEA010000067.1 GCA_030620695.1 Candidatus Aenigmatarchaeota archaeon
GAAGGCGGGAGAGACTTCTGCATCCATACAGACAATGATAAAGATTATTTGCCCTGCTACAGCAGGAGAGGAATGTGCGGTCACATAGAAGATATAAAAATACTAAAAAGCGAGGAAGACAGTTATATCCCGATTGTTATAAAATTCTGGAACCCGGGAACAATGATTTTGAATCCAATTTTAAAAGTAGAACTTGAAAAAGACTATAAAACAACAAAATTATTTGAGGAAGAACTTGGGGAAGTAATGGGAATGGAAAGAAAAACTTTTGAGGTTTTCCTGAATAACAGGGGAATAAATCCGGGAAATTACACTCTTTTAATTACTGTTTCTTCAGGTAGAAAAGATATTTTGGATGAATTTGAATTTGAATTATTACAGGAGGGAACACTTGAAAGAAAAGGAGAATTTTCTTTAACTTATTCAGAACCAGAACTTGGAAAAGAGATGAAAATAAAAGCAAATTACAAAAATACTGGTAATTATTCTTATTCAGTCAAAGTTATTGCAGATGTTTATTTAGAGGATATAAAAATAGATACTTTAGAAAGTGAAAAAGTTTTCTTAAAATCAGGTGATGCTCAAAACCTTACACTTAATTATAATATTCCGGATTCAGGAAACTATAAAATTCTGGTTGGTGTTGAGAATTCTAATTTCCAGAACATTGTAGACTTTAGTTTAAACTCACCTCCTATTACAGGCAGATTCCTGACTGGTGTATCAAACCTGCCAAATGTTCTAACAAATTTAAAAAAGTCAACAATTTTGATTTTAATAATTGTAGGAGCATTCTTATTACTTCTAGTGTATTTCTTGTATAAAATGAAAACAGAAATGAGGAATGTTAAAAAAGAATTACAGGTATATCGCAGAGTATATTTGAGTGATTAATAAACTTATTGGTTTGGTTGCTATTTTACATGATTCTGTAACCTAAACCTCAGTTAGTTACACTTTCTCATTATTCTGTAACTTAATATATTTAAATATTATATGTTTTTAAAATCATGTACTAATTTCTGCATGTGGAGGATAAACCAACTTTAGTAACATTAGATGATGAATTATTAAATTCCATGACAATTACAAAGACTCCTCAACCTCTATCCCGTATAATTTCCCGATTTCTATTTTAAATTTGTTTATTAAATTCTTTGCAAAATAGAAATCATGAATCCTCTTTTTTTTGTAAAAAATAAAATAATAGAGCCACCAGAATGTTCTCTGCAAAAATCCGGTTTCTACTTTTGTTATGAACGCGGGTACAATTGTTATTATAATATTTCCTTTCCTTGTTGCTGAGTTTTGGGAACCCTGAACAACAACTGTAACAAAAATTTTTGTCCATGTATCTATTTTCTTTTCAATTTCCCATTTCACATAAAAAGGTTTATCTTCTGAAGTCGAATCCCATTTTAGTTTTCTCTCAAAGATATCTTTTCCTGATAACTCAAAAACATCTTTGAAAAGGTTTCCAATTTTATAATATATTTTGAAAGGTTCTTCTCCCTTAAATTTAATAGTCTCTTTTTCCTTTGGATAAGTAAGATTATCCTCAAATTTAATTTCTGTCATTCTTTCAGTTTTTCAAAATATTTCAGGAGTTTTTCCTCAAAGCATGAAACTTTTAATCTTCCCCAGTCAAGGTATTCTTCTATTTTCTGGTTATAAAACAGATTGTGCCATCCAACCCTTAAAATTTCATAGAAAAATGTTTTCTGCCAGTAAGTTTCCTGGGGGTATTCTGTAACAATAACAGGCTCTCCAAATTTTATTTTTGCACTTCCTTTATCTCCTTTATATTTTATTTCTATTTCCACATCAACCCTGAAATAAGTATAATTATCAAGGTCTTTAAAAATGTACCAGTTTGCCTCATACTCACCATCACTGACTTTAATTTCTTTTTGCTGCCAGGTTGTTGGCATAAAAACAGTCTGAACCAGTTTTGGAATAAAAGAGATTAATTTCTTTGGATTTTTGCCTTCATAAGAATAAATAAGATTTTTTAATCCGGGCTTTGCACCTCTTTTATACAATTCATTCCAGATTGTGAGTTTCGCTCCGCTTGGAATATATCCCATAATTTTAATAACTTAATTTAAAGGTTATTTACTTTAGAGTTCCTGGATTTTTCATTGATGGAGTATGTTGTTTAATCTTTAAAAATATATTGTCAGAGTAAGGAATATTACCCCCAACTTTATTACCAAGTTCTTTATAATGTTTTGTGATTTCCCTAAACTCATCTTTAGAATAATAATTTTTATTTACTATAAGTCTATTCATAATTTCTTTGGCATTTAACATTTCCTCAACTTTTACACAAAGTTTTATCTGCTCTTCCGGAAGTTTTTCGAAATGCTCCCCATTCTGAATTCTTTTGATGTAATCATAATAAGTCCAAAAGCCCCCAACATCCTCATAACTCCCATAATTTGTCAAAACATATTTTTCTATTTTTCTATACTGTTTTCGTGCTTTTCTCTCAGAATAAATATCTCTAAATATAATCAAATACAAACCCTCACCAAAAGCTTTTAGGTTCATAGTATAATATTTGAGTTAATTAAAATAATAAAAGGTCAATATAACAAATAAAAAGTTTCTTGTTAACCAATTTCTTCTTTTTGGGTTAAGGGTTTTTTAAAAGTCATCGAGCCGAAGGCGAAAACCTTTTTTTGCTTCGCAAAAAGGGTCTCTTTTTCGCAAAGCGAAAAAGTAGATGGCTTAAATGATAAAACTTTTTGAAGTTTTATTTAAACAATAAAAAGTTTACTTACTATCCAATTACTTTTTTTGGCTTAAGCCTTTTTAATTTATATTTTAATAAAAGGCTTAATTATGTTAGACCTTATTATAGTGGTTCTGTTAACTCTTGCATTTTTTTGTCTGGGTATTATTTTATCCAGAGGCGACAAAAGTTTTACCACAAAACAGGGTGTTGGACTATTAATT